>NZ_DAOSET010000038.1:0-22178 GCF_035363275.1 Methanoculleus sp.
ACATAGGTATCACCGTTGTTAAGCGATAGAAAGGTAGGTTTGTAGTTCTATATAAAACTACTCACTCGTTTATCATATCTATGAGTTCTGAGCCGTCTTCGAGGGTGTGAAGATGCTTTTCGCCGATAAGGAGGGTTTTGCCGATCTTTTTCTGCTTTTTGTAATCCGTGACGACGCACATGGCAAACGTCTTCGTGATCTGGGATATGTTGCCGATGAGGGAGGCGCGCTTGACGACCTTCTGGGAGGTGCCGTATGCCGTCAGGATCGTATGCTTCTCAAAGAGCGCCAGAGCCTGGAACGGGGCCTGCCGCATGGCGTGGATCTCCATTCCCATGCGCTCGAGATCGACGAGGACATCGCCGGTCGCGGATTCGGGAGGCCCCTCGGGCTCCGGGGAACGGTAATCGACGAGTTCGATCGTCTCGACGAGCTGGGCGCTGAAGAGTTCCTCAAGCCGGATGGCGATATCAAGCGTGGTCCCCATACCGCTCTCGTACTTGCTGATCGTCCGGCGGGAGACCCCGAGGTGCGACGCGAGGTCGCCGAGCGACATCCGGGAGCGCTCCCGGACCTCCCGCAGGAGGTCGCCCTTGATCTTCACGTAGAGGCCGCCCGGTGAGGCGTAGACCATCGGTGAGAGCCCTTCCGCGAAGTAGTCGTAGAGCGTCTCGGGGCTGAGGGCGAAGAGGCCGTAGCGGATGTAGACGACCCCCCGCTCCAGTTCCGTATCGCGCGCCCGCTCTCCGACGATGAGCGGGGTGGCCTGGAGGTGCCGGGCGATCAGGTTGAGGTCGCGGGCGATATCGGCGCTCACGCCGTCGATGTGGGGAGCAACCTTGATGATGACGAGGGTGTCGCTTTTCTTCGCGATAAGGTCGAAGCTCCGCGGACGGATGTTGCATCGCTCCGAGACGTCGAAGCCTGCAAGGAGCATGATGCTGATGACCATCTGGGGGAGGCGATCCTGTGTCATAACCCGTAAGAATCGATATAGCCGGAGAACATATAAAATATAGGTTCATGTGGATCGGGATCGATGATACGGATTCCCCCGCGGGGATGTGCACTACCTATATCGGGGCGGTCCTGGTGCGGCGGCTCGCGCAAGTGGGTATGCGCATCCTCGATGTCCGGCTGATCAGGCTGAATCCGAACGTCATCCACAAGACCCGGGGGAACGCGGCGGTCTCTATCGAGGCCGAGGGGAATCTGGAGACGGGGTTCCGGCTCGCCTCGACATGCGTCGAGGAACTTGCGGAGTTCGACGCCCCCGCGACCAACCCGGGCGTGGCGGTCTCCCGCCTCCGGCCGCCGCCGGACTTCTACCGCGCGGCGCTCCGGGAGTTCTGCACCGTCGAGGAGGCAATCGAGGTGCTGGAGTCGGTCGGGGCCCGGTATCGCGGCTACAAGAACCGGCGCGGGCTTATCGGCGCAACGGCCGCGATTGCAAGCGATCTCCCCGACCGGACCTACGAACTGCTCGCCTACCGGAAGCAGGAGCGGTGGGGCGCCCCGCGGCAGGTGGACCGGGCAAGTTTCTTTTGCGCCGAGGAGGCGACCTACCCCCGTACCTGGGATACGGTGGACCGGGCAAACGACGTGGTGGTCTGCGTGCCCCACACGCCCGATCCGGTCCTCTTCGGGATCCGGGGGGAGAGCCCGGCGTGGGTCAGGGAAGCCCGCACGTACGTCGTCGCGGAGGAGCCTGCCTGCGAGCAGGTGTATGCCACCAACCAGGGGACAGACGCCCACCTGGCCCCGGGGACGGTCGGAGAACTCCGGGAAGGCCGTTCGTACCTGGTGCGGGGGACGGTCGCGGGCCCGGCCGTCACCGGGGTCGGCGGCCACGTCTCGTTCCCCCTTGTGGACGAAGAAGGCGAGGTCCGGTGCATGGCCTACGAACCGACCAAGGGCTTCCGGGACGTGGTGCGAGCCCTCGTCCCGGGCGACGGGGTGGCCGTGGCCGGGAGTTACAAGGGGGGAAGCCTCAATCTCGAGAAGATCGGCATCTGCCGCCTTGCGGACACCGTCCGGATCCACCCGCCGCTCTGCCCGGTCTGCGGGAGGCGGATGACGAGTGCCGGGGCGGGGAAAGGCTACAAGTGCCGGGTCTGCAGCGAGCGCAGCCGGGAGCCCGAAGTCGAGCAGGTCGAGCGCCGGATCAGCCCGGGCTGGTATGAGGTCCCCCCCACCGCCCGCCGGCACCTTGCACGGCCGCTGGTGCGCGGCGTCCCTGCGTGGGAAGAGGCCGTGCTCCGGTCGGGCGGGGAGTGCGGCCGGGAGCCCGGCCAGGTAAAATAAATAGACTTTACAAAAAAAGATTTATAATGTTTGTGCGTTAACTAATCCCTGGTGATCCCGTGCCGACTATCAGCGGTGAGTACGCATTCCGGCAATGTCCGCCCGCAAGGCTGCCACCCGCGGGCGACCAGGGCCGAGAGGATGCCGTACGGATTCGCGGTCGAACATGCACGGAACGGAGACGAAAAAAGCCCTCTGGATGCTCCTTTCGTTTTCCGGCCCCGAAAGTCCGCTCATAGAGAACGCTCCGGTACACACCCGGACTTCCCGACACGGCGGGACAGGCGGGATCATCCCGTGTCGGATAACCAGTTATCCCCTGTCTAACAGCGGGAGTCCATCCCCGGATTCCCGCAAGAACCCAACACTTTTTACCGGTTGCCTCGTTTCCGTCCCGGTCTCCCGATCATACTCCTCGGGCGGCACGCCGGGGAGCGTTTCGCGGCGACCTCTCCAGGAGACGATCTATTATCGTGCATGACCGCCAACGATCCCGTAAGAGACTGGTGTACATTATCATGACCTTCGAATATGGGGATGCGGTACAACAGGCACGGGTGCGCCCCGGTATGACGGTCGGCGAACTCGTCGACGAACTCGGGAAAGCCGGCGCCTACAACGGGGGTTCCCTCTGGCAGGCGGTCAACATCTACGAGCGGATGCTCCGCGACGAGAAGGCCCTGAAGTTCTTCGGCCTCTCGGGGGCCATGGTGCCCGGCGGCATGGGCGGGATCGTCGCCGACCTCATCAGGCAGGGGCACATCGACGTCCTCGTCTCGACGGGGGCGAACCTCACCCACGACACCATCGAGGCGATCGGCTGCCACCACTACCATGGGACCTGCCAGGTTTCAGATACCGAACTCTGCGAGGAGGGAGTCAACCGGATCTACGACATCTTCCTCCCGAACGAAGCGTTCATCAGGTTCGAAGAGTTCATGCAGGACGTCTACTCCTCCATCCCGGAAGGCTCGACGGTCTCGATCTCCGGCCTCCTCAACCGGATCGGCAGCAGGCTCACGACCGGGATCCTGGCCGAGGCGGCGAAGGCCGGGGTGCCGGTCTACTGCCCGGCGATCCAGGACTCGATGATCGGGCTGCAGTACTGGCTCTTTTCGCAGACGCACAAGGTGACGGTCAGCGCGTTCGACGATATGCCCGGGCTCCTTGACAGGTGCTTTGAGGCTAAACGGGCCGGAGCCCTCTTCGTCGGTGGCGGCGTCCCGAAGAACTACATCCTGCAGAGCAAACTGATGACCGAGAGTGGGTTTGACTACGCGGTGCAGCTCACCGGCGACCGGCCGGACCTCGGCGGCCTCTCGGGCGCGACGCTCGACGAAGCCCGGTCGTGGGGCAAACTTACCCGGGAGGCGACCGCCGTGACGGTCTACGGCGACGCGACGATCAACCTGCCGCTCCTGGTGGCCGCGACCCTGGAGAGGCTGGAAGGATGACCGAGCTCATCCTCTCTCTCGACGTCCTCGACCGGAAGCAGGCGGCGAGGATTGCCGGGTCCTGTGCGCCCTTCATCGACGCGGTCAAGATCGGCTACCCCCTCGTCCTCGCGGCCGGCCTCTCGATCGTTCGCGACCTTGCGGACCTCGGTCTCCCGCTCATCGCCGACTTCAAGGTCGCGGATATCCCGAACACCAATCGCCTCATCTGTGAAGCGGTCTTTTCAGCCGGCTTTGACGCCGTCATCGCCCACGGTTTCGTGGGGGCCGATGCCGCCCGGACCTGCGTCGAGGTGGCGCACAACCAGGGTGGGGCCGCCTACATCGTCGCGGAGATGAGCCATCCCGGGGCGACCGAGTTCTTCCATGGGGGTGTGGCCGAGCGGATCGCGACGCTCGCCGTCGCCTGCCGGGCCGACGGGATCATCGCCCCCGCCACCCGCCCGGACCGGATCGCCCGGCTCCGCGAGATCGTCGGGGAGAAGGCGATCTACTCACCGGGCGTGGGGGCCCAGGGCGGCGACCTCGATACGGTGGCCCCCCTGGTCGACGGGATCATCGTGGGCAGGAGCATCTACGAGGCGGAAGATCCGGCAGCCGAGGCCGAACGCCTCTCCCGCATCCGCCGGTGATGAGTTCTCCGTTCCGATCCCGCCAGGGAGATGACGAGCCCTATGAGTGGTCTGAGGCGGATGCGGCTCACGCCGCACCATCTGAAGAATTATATGTTCGCCTGACGATACTGCTATCATGAACTGGAGCCACGAACAGCAGAAATTGGCGGAAAAGTACCGGAGCCTCGACGAAATCCCGACAGAAGAGCGGCGGTACAAGTGCCACACCTGCCACTTCGTCGTGGACGAGACGCCCTGCCCCCACTGCGGCGAGACAACGCTGGAGGTCATGTGCCCGCTTGACCACTGCGACTGCCACCACTCCATCGTCGAGACGATCGAGTACTGCCCGCTCTGCGGCCATGCCGTCTGCCCGGAGTGCGGGAGCCACGACGTCGTGCAGATCAGCAGGGTCACCGGATACCTCCAGGATGTTGCCGGCTGGAACGCGGGCAAACAGCAAGAATTAAAAGACCGGGTTCACTACACCGTCGTATGAGGCATTTTGTCAGAGACGACGCTCTTTTCCTGCGCGGCCGGTTCCGGGCGGCGAGCACCGGCATCAACGGCGGTCTTTCCGACGTCACGACGGTCTTGAACCAGACGGTGCCGCACGATTTCAAGGACGACCCGCGGCGCCACCTCGACCTTCTCACCGCACGATACGGCCTCTCCCGCAAGTGCTTCGGGCTTCTGACCGCCGTCGATATGCGGCACCTCTGTGTACTCCAGTACGACTTCGTCACCGTCTTCGTCACCGCCGGGGTGACGAACCCGACGGGGGCACCTGCCTCTCCGCACACCATCAACATCATCGTCTACAGCCGGGAGGGGTTGTGCGACGCGGCACTCCTCGAGACGATCATCACCGCGACCGGGGCGAAGGCCCAGGCGCTCCACAACCTCGGCTACGAGTTTCCCGGCACCACGACGGACGCGGTCGCCGTCGCCTGCGAACGTGACGCCGCTCAAGCGCACACCTACGCCGGGACGCTGACCGAAGTCGGCAGGCGGGTCCATGCGGCCGTCCTGCACGGGCTCCCGGAGGCCCTCGCGCGGCAGCAGGGGAAGGTCCGGCGGGACGGTCCGTCGTTCTTCATCTACAGCCGCTACGGCGGGGAGCACTGGGTGGAGTGGCAGAAGGAGGGCTGCCCGTACTACCCCTGCCACTTCCCGGGCCAGCGGTGCGATTACTGCTACTGCCCCCACTACCCCTGTGCCGACGAGGACCTCGGGGAGTGGATCGAGAGTTCGAGCGGCGGCAGGGTCTGGGCGTGCACGGGATGTACGCTCCTGCACGTCCCCGAGATAGCAGACTACGTGAAAAGAAATCCCGAGGCAGCTCTCGCGGAGCTCAAGCGCCTCAGGAAGCGGTTGTAGGGTGCAGTTCACGCCTCGGCGATGCCGAGGGCAGAGAGCATCTCATCGAGGGGGACGCCGTGCGCCTGGGCGGCTTCCCGGATCGTCTCGTTATTTGCAATGGCGCAGCCAAGGCAACCCATCCCGAACCGGAAGAGAACCTGTGCTGAGTCGGGCTTCTCCCGAAGGAGGTCCGCGATTGTACTGTCCGCATTTAATACCATACACCTGATGTTGTCCCTGCCCCTATTTATACGTTGAAGGAGCGGGCACGGAGATCGCACGATCCTGCCGCGAACCCCGGAACGGCGCATCCGGCCGTCCCGGCCGGGTGCGGATACCTCTGCCGGGCAGAACGGCCCCGTCTCCCCGGCGAGGAGACGCCTGCCGGCTCTCCCGTCCGCACGCATGAAGCGGCAGCGGAGACAGACTCCCGCCGGCGCGCTCTTTGCCCATCGGCCCCACCGGCGGGGGTTCCGGAGAGGGACCCGGTTTCACTTTCACACCGCACGCCGAGGCTTAATACCCGGGGGAGTCACAGTATAGACTGGAGATGTAAGTATGAACCTATCAGAGGTAACAGAGAGAATCTCCCGGAAACTTGAAGCAAAAGGCGCACAGCCCGATCGGCAGAAGATCGAATCACGCCTCCGCCGTCTTGTCGAGGAGTTCGGCGTCAACACCGCCGAGGCCGAGCGGACGGTGACGGGTGATCTCGCCCGCGAGTACAACCTCACCGGTGTCGGGAGCACTTCCACCGAGCTCCGCCCGATAAGCGAGATAACCCCCGGTGAGTGGGTGACGATCGAGGGGAAGATTGTTTCGCTGACCCCATCACTCTCACCCTCGATCGCGCAGAACGGGATCATCGCCGACTCGAGCGGCGCCATGCGCTTCGTCGCCTGGGCCCGGGCGAACGCCCCCGTGATGGAGTACGGCCACTGGTACCGGATCGAGTCCGCGGTCGTCGACGAGTACAAAGGCGCACCGAACCTGAAGATCCACTCGGGCACCACCATCTCCCGGATGGAGAAGGATGCACCGCTCCTCCCCTCGATCACCCCGGTCGCCGAACTGAAGCCGGGTGTAGGGAGCGTGCGGGCCAAGGTCATCCAGAACTGGGAGGTCTCCCACGACAGGATGCTCCAGACGGGGCTCCTCGGCGACGAGACCGGCACCATCAAGTTCGTCATCTGGAAGGAAGAGGGCAAAGATCAGTTGGACCTCAATACGGTCTACAACATCTTCTACGCCACTGTTGACGAGTACAACGGCAGGCTCTCCCTCGCCCTGAACACCGCGATGTACATATCCGACGAGGGAGACATCGAAGTCGGGCGGAACGAGACCGAGATCCAGGGTGCGCTCGTCCATATCGCTCCGGGCTCGGGCCTGATCAAGCGCTGCCCCGTCGAGGGCTGCAACCGGACCCTCTCCCGGCAGAACTACTGCCCGGTGCATGAGATCCAGCCAGAATTTCGCTACGACCTCCGGCTGAAAGCGGTCTTAGACGACGGCATCCGCGCCAAGAACATCCTGATGCAGCGCGAGATCGTCGAGAAACTCGCAGGGATCACCCTCGATGAGGCCGTCGGGATCGCGGAGACGAACCCGCTCGGTATGGACGAGATCTTCTACCGGATCCGGAACGCAGTCCTCGGTCGCTACTACACCTGCAGCGGGAACGAGTTCGGTGGCAGGCTGCTCGTCGACTCCTGCTCCCCGGTCACGTTCAAATCCGAGGAACTGGCTTCACTGCTAAACCGTGCCGGGGGTGAGGCGGCATGAAACCCCAGAGCGCATTCGAGCGTGAGCCGGCCCGGCGGGTCTTTGCAAACGAACTCCGCGAGACCCGGTACCAGTTCAAGGAGAGCGAGGACGAGAAGAGCCCGACCTATGTCCTCCTCCCGAGCGGCATCCGGAGCAACCGCATCTTCATCGTCGGGACCCTCACGGAGAAGCAGCGACAGGGCGACCAGAACGTCTTCTACCGCGGAAGGGTAGTCGACCCGACGGGGACGTTCTTCATCATGGCCGGGTCCTACCAGCCCGAGGCGATGCAGCAGCTCGCCCGGATCGAGCCGCCGGCATTCGTCGCCGTCGTCGGCAAGCCGAACCTCTACACGACCCCGGACGGGACCTGTCTCGTCTCGGTCCGTGCGGAGTCGATCTCGGTCGTGGACCACGAGACCCGCGACATCTGGGTTCTCGACACTGCCCGCGAGACCCTGGACCGGCTTGACGCCTTCGGGACCACCGAGGACTCCAACAAGGCCCAGGAAGAGTACGGGACGCGGCCGGACGTTTACCGGAAGATCGTCTACGACGCCCTCTCGCAGGTTCAGCTGTAGAGGCTCTACCTCCGAAAACCCTTTTTTGCGGAACCGCCGCATTATTCGCTTCCGGCGGCAACCTTCACGGCGCGATACCGGTGCAATATCGTCCCCTCTGCTGTACTACCGCAGGGACCCGTCCGGGCTTACGGGAAATGCCTGACGAGGGACCGGGAGGAGGTCCCGCCATCCAGAAATGATGGATCTTGTCCTCTCACAGCCTGAAGACGAAGAGGTTCCAGAAGTTGACCCACCACGCCAGCATGATCAGTCCGATAACGACGATGCTGTAATGCACCCGGTGCCATACGGACCAGGAGCGCCGCCTCCAGACCGGGACGGCAGAGGTGGCGGCCACGGCCGATAAAAGCACGGCAATGACCGGGACGGTCATGACTGCGCTCAGGGCAAGAGGAACCGTCCGGCCGAACATGTACGACTTGAGGAGTGTCATATCGCCCATCACCGCCGGGAGGAGAACGAGCACGAAGACGACGAAGAGCAGGAAGGCCGCTCCGGCCACCAGGCGGACATACACGGAGAGTGGCGTATCGCGTTCATCTGGTAGCACCGTAGACCCGCCGGGATACGGCCATGATCGGCCATACGAAAACCGTCAGGAGAATCGCGAGGCCGGTATTCTTCACGCCGTCGGTGAACGGATCGGTTGCAAACCATGCTACCCGCTCGAACGCGAAGATAGGCAGGTTTTCGAAACAGAGGAAGTCTATGGTGCCCTGCTCGTCCTCACGAAAGACCAGGTTCCCGTAAGATGTCAGTTGACCGCTCGATTGCGCAAAGACACCGGGAGCGACCTCGCCGTATTCGGACGGAGGGCTTCCGCTCGGTGTAAACAACAGCGCCTTCTCTCCCTGTTCGATACGTATCTGCCCGGGCGGCGTGAGATAGAACTCGAACGTCTGGTAGTTGTGACGTGTCGGCTGGTAGGTCCCGGTATATTTTCCGGCGGGCGTTCCGGAATCTTTTGCGGGCGCGGTGGATGCGGAGGCGGGATAGAACCGATCGACAAACTTCATCAGGAGATCGTCTCTCGCTGTAACTCCTCCGCGACTGTTGTAGGAGACGAAGAATCCTGTCGCCCTCTCGGGAATTATTGCAAGAAGGGAATGGAACGTATCAATGTCGCCGCCATGCCCAATTATTCTCTCGTTGTTCAGGCGTGTCTCGTCATCAGCCGTCTCCGGCCGGAGAGATGGTTCAGTGTCCTCTTTGCCGACCGGGTGCCCTTCGACTACGTCACTCCTCCGGGGACTCCTGCCGGGCCCCCTTCCACTCCCCCTTCAGTTCGGGGTAGTCCGCCAGGATCTTGCTGACCGTGCTCCTGCTGACGTCAAACATCCTGCAGATCTGGCTGATGCTCGTCCCGGCCTGTCGTATCGTGATGAGGGCCTCGACCTGGCCCTCGTTGAGCGCCTTCGGCCTCCCGATGGGCCGCCCGTCTCCCCCCTTCTCCGTCTTCTTCGAGGGGAGGAGCGCAGTCTTGTGGGTGTTCTCCCGGTACTGGCCCATGTACGCGACGAAGTTTGCGACGGCCTCTCTTCTCTGCTCCGGGTCGTCGCGGGACCCCAGGAAATCGTTATGCACGCAGTAAACCGTGTATCGGTCGTTTAAGGCGTTGAGGGTCGCAAGCCCGACGTCCATATCCCGGGCAAGATCTGCAAGACTATAGATGACGATCTCGGGACAGTTCTTCGCGGCGCAGTACTCCAGCATCTCGGCAAAGCCCTTCCGCTTCTCGGGAGGCGTTGCATTCGCCCGGTGGTCATGGAAGATATTGACAATCTGGAATCGATATTTGCAATAGTTCTCGACTTCACTCTTTTGTGCTGCAAAATCCCCCTTCTTTCTTGTATTCAAGTATGCCACGGCATCTCTTTTCATCCGTTTATGATGCCGTACAATTATATATATTGTTTTTGGAAACGCACGGGCAACGCTTCCTTACGGCATCGCGATGAATCCCACGCACATTCCGGCACTCTCCCGGCAATGTGTAAAAAAGGCCCTCCCGGAACATTTCGGGAGGGAGAACCCGGAGGGGCGGGAAGAGGAGGAGGTCAGACGTTCGGCTTTTGAGATTCCCAGCGGTCCAGGACCTCCTGTCCCTCGACGAAGACGAGCCCGTGCTTCCGCGCATACTCCACCGCATCTTCCTTCTTGAGGGCAAACCCCGTCTCGTCGTCCAGCATCTCGCAGATGGTGACCGCCGGCGTGATATTAGCCATGGCGGCAAGGGCGATCGAGAGTTCGGTCTGCCCCCGCCGCTCGTCGAGCAGCCGGTCGGCGGCCCGGAGGAGCGCCATATGCCCCGGCGTTCGGAAGTGCGCGGCAAAGTCGTGACCCCCGCCGTTGAGCGACTTTCTCACCTCGTCCGCGATGGCGGTGACCGTCAGGGCCCGGTCCCGGTCCGTGATCCCCGTATAGGTCTCGCGGTGGTTCACCCAGAGGGAGAACGAGGAGTGGTTCTTCGGGTCGTAAGGGACCTCGCCGTCCTTCTCGACGAGGCTGCAGGCTCGCAGGACGTCGTGGGCGAACGGCAGACCGAGCCGCTTTGCCGCCTCGGGATGCACCGCCGTGCAGATCAGGCCGCCGCCGTCTTTGCGCATCTGCCGGATGTGGGCGGGCGTGACGGCGTCGGACCGGATGGCAAAATCGGTCTCGCGCTCCCGGTTGTCAAAGTCGTATAGCAGGACGAATTCGCCCCTTGCGAGGGCCTCTATGGCTGCATCAATCATGGGTAATCTCCACCTCGATTGTATCGTTATCATTCAGGTTCAGGACGTTCCGGAGTTCGCATCCGGCGATGACCTCGATGATGTCCTCCGGGTAGTGCGTGCGAGAGGGCTCGACGATCGCGCATCTCCGGCCGTCGATGCGGCAGGGAAGAACCCTGGCGCCGCCGAACGTCCGCTCATCGGCGGTAAATCCCGGAACGTCGATCCATCCGGCGTGGTCGAGGTGCTTGCGGACCTCGATGCTCGCCGCATCGAGCCTGATGTTCAGGGTGCCGGGGAAGGGTTCAAATCCCAGGCATTCACCGAACAGCTCCTTGTAGTGAGGGATGCTCATGTAGTAGCGCCCTTCGCCGAGGCCGCTTATCACGGTCCCGGCGAGGACGTACTGCCTCTGCTCCGGGTTGAATATCCTGACGTAATCCGTGTACTCCCGCTTCAGCGCCTGTCCGCCCTCCCGGGTGACGGCGACATACTGGCCGTCGGGTTTCATCGACCGGATGATGAACTGCTGCCGCTCAAGCGCGATCAATCGCCGGGAGGCGGTCTGGGGGCTGATCCCCAGTTCATTCCCGAGAGACTGCGATGAGAGCCAGATCGGGCCCCGGCATCCGCCGAGCAGGGCAATCGTCTTCAAGGACTGCAGGTCTTCCGCTTCAACCATTATACCATAATTGAGATGCATACTATATACGGGTTGCGCAACGATCCGGGTCGGCCCACTTCGTGAAATGTCGAAATGGCATACGCTAATTATTTAAGTCGGAGTGTCAACAGTACCTGCATGAAATCCGGAGTGCGGCATCAACTTGCCGAGAAAATGGCAGGAGAGATCACGCTCTCGGACTCACCGGGTCAGGCCCTCAAGAAGTGGCGGCAGAGCTTCAACATCCCTCCGGGGGTGCTCGCCGAACGCCTTGAGGTCTCGCCTTCAGTTATCAGCGATTACGAAAGCGGACGACGAAAAAGTCCGGGAACCGCCATCGTCGGCAAGATCGTCGATACGATCCTCGCAATCGATGAGGACAACGGCGGCCGGTTCATCAACAAATTCGCAAAAATCCTGTACAGCGAATTCGACGAAGACGTCATCTACGACATCCACGAGTATGCCTCTCCCGTGAGCCTCTCCGACTTTGCCGGGGCCATCGACGCCGCAACACTCTGCGGCCCGATGGACCAGACGGTCTATGGGTATACAGTGATCAACAGCCTCAATGCGATCCTCCAGCTCTCGTCGAGCGAGTTCAACCGCATCTACGGCTGGAGCACGGAACGTGCTCTCATCTTCACCGAGGTCTCGACCGGCAAGTCCCCCATGGTGGCGATCCGGGTCACCCCCTTCAAGCCCCGCTGCGTGGTGCTGCAGGGGATAACCCCGGAACAGGTCCACCCGCTGATACCGGGGCTTGCGGAGCGCGACCGGATCACCGTCCTCTGCACGCAGATGGATGTCGAGACGATCATCACTTCACTACGAGGAAAACTATGGTAGGCATCTATTCATACGGCGTCTATATCCCGCGATACCGGATTAAAGTCCCGGAGATCGCCCGGGTATGGGGTGCCAACGCAGACGACATCACCAGAGGCCTCGGGGTCTTTGAGAAGTCCGTCCCGGATCTCGATGAAGATACCGCAACGATCGCCGTCGAGGCGGCCCGTGCCGCTCTCCGGCGGAGAGCCGTCGATCCCGACGCGATCGGCGCCATCTACGTGGGCAGCGAGTCCCACCCCTACGCGGTCAAGCCCACGGCCTGTACGGTCGGCGAGGCGATCGGGGCGACCCCGAACATGACCGCCGCCGACTACGAGTTCGCGTGCAAGGCAGGAACGGCAGGCATCCAGACCTGCATGGGCATGGTCAAGAGCAAGATGATCCCGTTCGGGATTGCCATCGGTGCCGACGTGGCCCAGGGTGCTCCGGGGGACGCGCTCGAGTATACGGCGGCAGCCGGCGGGGCGGCGTTCGTCATCGGCGACGCCGACCCCATCGCCGAGATCCACCGGACCTGCTCGTTCACCACCGACACGCCCGACTTCTGGCGGCGTGAAGGCCAGAACTATCCCCGCCACGGCGGTCGGTTCACCGGCGATCCCGGCTACTTCAAGCACGTCCAGGGCGCCGCCCGGCTGATGCTCGAGCAGGCGGGGACGACCCCGAAGGACTACGACTACGCGGTCTTCCACCAGCCCAACGCGAAGTTCCCGCAGCGCGTGGCAAAGATGCTCGGGTTTACCGACGCCCAGATCCGGCCCGGTCTCGTCGTGCCGAGGCTCGGCAACACCTACTCCGGCGCATCGATGATCGGGCTTGCGGCGACGCTGGATGTGGCAAAACCCGGCGAGCGGATCTTCGTCACCTCCTTCGGGTCCGGGGCCGGGAGCGACGCGTTCGATATCACGGTCACCGATGCCATTGAGTCCGGAGAATTCAACAGGGCGGCGGCACCGAGCGTTGAGAAACTGCTCGCCAACCCGACCTACCTCGACTATGCACTGTATGCCAAACACAAGGGAAAGATCGTGATGCAGAGATGAGAGACGTAGCAGTAATCGGTATAGGGTGCACGGAGTTCGGGGAGCACTGGAGCACGTCGTTCCGGGACCTCTTTGTGAAGGCCGGAGCGCTGGCGCTCGAGGATGCCGGGCTCTCCGGCGAGAAGATCGACGCCCTGTACGTGGGGAACATGAGCGCCGGGCGGTTCGTCGAGCAGGAGCACATCGGGGCCCTGATCGCGGACTACGCCGGGCTGGCAAGCAACAACACCCCCTCGACGAGGGTGGAGGCGGCCTGCGCCTCCGGCGGACTTGCCTTCCGGCAGGCCGTGATCGCGGTCGCGAGCGGCATGGAAGACGTCGTGGTCGCCGCGGGCGTCGAGAAGATGACCGATGTCGGGACCGGGGCGAGCGTGGATATGCTCGCGAGCGCCGCGGACCGCGAGTGGGAAGGGTTCGCCGGGGCGACCTTCCCCGGCCTCTACGCGATGATCGCAAACGATTACATGCACCGCTACCCGCTCACCCGCGAGCAGCTGGCCGAGGTCGCGGTCAAGAACCACGAGAACGGGGCAAAGAACCCGATCGCCCAGTTCCGGAACCGGATCACGGTCGACACGGTCCTCAACTCCTCGCTCGTGGCCGACCCCCTGCGGCTCTTCGACTGCTCGCCGATCACCGACGGTGCGGCGGCGGTCGTGGTGGTGCCGCTCGAGCGCGCCCGCGAGTTCACCGACTCGCCGGTGCGGGTGCTCGCAAGCGCCCAGGCGAGCGACACCATCGCGCTCCATGACCGGCGGGACATATCCACCCTGGACGCCTCGGTCGCCGCAGGCAAACGGGCGTTCGCCCTGTCAGGCCTCAGCCAGAAGGATATCGACCTCGTCGAGGTCCACGACTGCTTCACGATCGCCGAGATCTGCGCGATCGAAGACCTCGGCTTCTGCAAGAAGGGCGAGGCCGGGAAACTCACCGCAGACGGAGTGACGGCGCTCGGCGGGCAGATCCCGGTGAACACGAGCGGCGGGCTGAAGGCCTGCGGCCACCCGGTCGGCGCGACGGGGATCAAGCAGATCTGCGAGGTCGTCACCCAGCTCCGCGGCGATGCCGGGGCCCGGCAGGTGGATGCGGAGATCGGGATGACCCACAACGTCGGCGGCACGGGTGCAACCGTCGTCGTGCACATCCTGGGGGTGTAAAAATGTCGGTATCACGGTTCTGGAGAAAGATCCCGCAGCGGTATAACCTGGTCGGGACGCAGTGCACGACCTGCGGGCGGTACTTCTTCCCGCCCCGGTCGCTCTGCCCCGACTGCCGGCGGAGCGGCAATATCGTCGACCACCAGTTCACCGGCGAGGGGACGGTCGTCACCTATACGGTGATCCGGTCGGCAAGCGACCAGTTCGACCACACCACGCCCTACGTCCTCGCGATTGTGAAACTCGACGAGGGGCCGAGGCTCACCACCCAGGTGGCCTGCCTCCCGGAGGAGGCGAAGATCGGGATGCGGGTCAAAAGCGTCTTCCGCCGGGTGACGGCGGACGGCGAGAGCGGCACCATCCACTACGGCACGAAGTTCGTGCCGGTGGAGTGACCCTCTACTCTTTTGGGGGTCCCGCGCGAAAGGGATCCCATACTATCCTCCACTGATGATTCACGCACTGTTCGGCAGAGGGTTGTTGCCATTCCCCTTCGTGGCTTTAATATTCACCACTCTGCCCTGTTGATCAGTCATACTTCAGGAATCATGCCCAGACACGGCTTCCGTGGGGATATCGCGTCTGGGGTGGGGCTGACGGGGAGGGGGGATGCTCCCCCCTCCCCTGTCCCCTCCCCCCTCATGGCGATTGCCCCACAGTCCAGTGTACCGGTCTTTTCCCATAGTTTCGTTATTCCGATCTGTTAGATCTCAGAACGCTATCTGTTGCGTCTCTAATGCTACTGCCCTTCACGTTTCATCGCAGGGTTCCGGGAGCCTGACAAACTAGCCCCCCTCTCTCTCCACGGTGATGTCGTAGACCGCGTGCCACTTCCCCGGCGAGTAGGTCCGGACCTGCCGCTCGGTGACCTCGCCGTTCGTGGCCGCCCGGATCAGGGGGAGGTACTCGCTCTCCTGCTCCTCAAGCGCGTAGAGGTGAATCGTTCCGCCGTCCCGGCAGAGTCGGGCGGCCGCCGGGAGGAACACCGATGCGGCGAGCGGGAGGTTCATGACGATCCGGTCGAAGGGGGCAAACCCGAGCCCGGGGAGGTGGGCGGCGTCGGCGAGCACCGGGATGACGTTTCTTGCCCGGTTGAGCGCGATGTTGTGAATCAGGAGGTGGACGGCGGCGGGGTTGAGGTCCGCGGCAACGACGAGCCCGGCCCGGCGGGCAAGGGTGATCGCGAACGGTCCGACGCCGGCGAACATGTCGAGCACACGCTCCCCTTCTCCCACGAGATCAAGGACCCGCTGCCGCTCGGTCGAGAGCCGGGCGGAGAAGTAGGCGAGAGCGAGGTCGACGTCGAAGAAGAGGCCGTACTCCGTCACCCGGGTCCGGGTGGACGGGACCCCTGCAAGGACGGCGAACCGGCGGGTCCGGTACTCCCCCTCGACCGGGGTCTCCGGGAAGAGCACGGTCTCGAGGGAGGGGCGGGAGGCGAGGAGCCGCCGGGCGCCCTCCGGGTCGTTCTCCTGCATGATGGCGATCCCACCCACGAGCTCGTGCCGCGGGAGGTCGACGTGCTCCGGCACGGTCTCGAACGCACAGCGGACTACCCCGGGCATCTCCTCCGTCACCGGGAGAAGGACCGTATCCCCCTCGGAGCGCGGCTTATACCGCCGGTCGAGGAGCCCTTCGTCAAGCAGCCGGCGCCGTGTCTGCTCGGCCTCTCGCTTCGGCACCGCAAGGCACCATTGATCCTCTCGCACGTCGACCACCAGCCATCTTTAGGTATGCGATCTCATACTATTCATGGATGAGTACATCGAGAGGCTGAAAGACGGCTCCCTCAAACTCTATGCGCTCGAGAAGGAACTCCCGCCGGAAGAGGCGGTCCGGGTGCGGCGGGCGTTCGTCGAGGGCGAGACCGGCACCCCCCTCCCCGCAGTGGGGTCGTTCTCCATCGGGATCGACCGGGTGGTGAAGCGCAACATCGAGAACATGATCGGCACGGTGCAGGTGCCGCTCGGCGTCGCGGGGCCACTCCGGGTGAAGGGCGAGTATGCCGCCGGGTCGTACTATCTCCCCCTTGCGACGACCGAAGGGGCGCTCGTCGCCTCGGTGAACCGCGGGTGCTCCCTGATCAGCCGGGCGGGCGGTGCGGACGTGCGGATCATGCGGGACGGGATGACCCGGGCGCCGGTCTTTGCCGCCCGTGACGTCGTCCACGCCCGCGAAGTGGTTGCCTGGGTCGAGGAGCACGCCGCCGAGATCCGCGAGACCGCGCAGAGCACCACACGACATGGGGAGTTCCTTGAAGCCGTCACCTACGTTGCCGGGACAAACGTCTTCATCCGGATCGAGTTCGACACCAAGGACGCCATGGGCATGAACATGGTGACGATCGCAGGCCAGAAGGTAGGGGAGTTCATCGAGCGGGAGACCGGGGCCCGCCTCGTCGCCACCTCCGGGAACATGTGCACCGACAAGAAACCCGCGGCGATCAACCTGGTCCGGGGCCGGGGGAAGACCGTGGTCGCGGGCGTGCGGCTCACCGACGCGATGGTCGCCGACCTCTTGAAGACCAATGCGGAGACCCTCGCCGAGGTCAACTACAGGAAGAACCTGGTGGGCTCGGCGCGGGCGGCCTCGTTCGGGTTCAACGCCCAGGCGGCAAACGTCGTCGCCGCGACGTTCATCGCCTGCGGGCAGGACCCCGCCCACGTCGTCGAGGGGAGCACCGCGATCACCACCGTCGACCGGGTGGAAGGCGGGGTCTATGTCTCGGTCACCCTCCCCTCCCTCCCGGTGGGGACCGTCGGGGGCGGGACGGGGGTCGATACCCAGCACGAATGCCTCGCGATGCTCGGCGTCGCCGGGGGCGGCGACCCGCCGGGAGCCCACGCGAAGGCGTTCGCCGAGATCGTTGCCGCCGGGGTGCTTGCCGGGGAACTCTCCCTCCTCGGCGCCCTCGCGGCCCAGCACCTGGCCCGGGCTCACCAGGAGCACGGTCGGGGATAAGCGAATGCGGTTCCGGCTTCGCACCTCCGGTGCTCCCGCTCCGGTTCTCGAAACCCCACGGGTTTCCAGAACTCCGTTCCTCTGGAACGTCGTTCTACGAACCATCGCGAGTCGAAAACGCTTCGCACCTCCGGTGCTCCCGCTCCGGTTCTCGAAACCCCACGGGTTTCCAGAACTCCGTTCCTCTGGAACGTCGTTCTACGAACCATCGCGAGTCGAAAACGCTCCACGTTTTCTCCCGCTCCTGCCGTTCCGGCAGTCGCGTCTTAGAACCGGAACCACTTCATCATAACCAGGGCATCCTCCTCGTTGGCGTAGTAGCCGGCGATCTGGAAGACCGCCTGGTAACCGAGGCGGCGGTAGAACTCCTGGGCGCCGGTGTTGGTGACACGGACCTCGAGCTGGACGCCGCTTGCACCGAGAACCGTATACTCCTGTTCCAGGCGGCGGATGAGGTGCTGCCCGATCCCCTGGCGCCGGTAATCCGGGGCGACCGCGAGGTTCATGATATGCCCGTATACCTCTTCTCCCGTGTCTTCAATGCCCCCTGCAACGAACCCGGCCAGGTCCCCGTTGTTTCTGGCCACAAAGAACGTCTCCGGGTAGTACGCGAGCGACTCCCGGAACGTTCTCTCGTCCCAGGGATCGACGAACGCTACCTTCTCGACGGCAACTACCTGCGGAATGTCTACGGGCTGCGCCCGGTGAATAGTAAGTTGAAGCGGCATCATAGTTACCGATCGCTCCCTCATGGAGTGCCTCATCTAATATAGTCTCAGAAGACAAAATAGTAGGCACATACGAGTGGCGGTAGTTATGGTTCAGATATATCGGTTTGCGGCAGTCCGTCCGGAGCGACGGTACGCCGAAGAGATTCCTTCCGTGCCCTACGATGTGGTGACGGCAGAGGAGGCCCGGGAGTGCATCGAGAAGAACCCTCTGAGTTTCCTGCGGGTCAGCCGGCCCGACGCCGAACTCCCCGACCTTCCCCCGCACGACGACCGGGTCTACCAACGGGCGCGGGAGGTCTTCCTCAGCATGCTTGAAGACGGCCTGATGGCACAGGACCCCCAGGCCGGGATGTACGTCTACCGGGCCGTCCAGGACGGCGAGGAGTTCGTCGGGCTGGTCTGCTGCGTGGGAACAGAGGACTACGAGAACCGCCGGATCCGGCGGCACGAACTCACCCGGTACGACAAGGAGGAGGACCGGACCCGGCACATCGACGTGGTCGGCGCCAACACCGGCCTCGTCTTCCTGCTCTACCGCGATCCCGGGGGGATCTTCCCCTACGTTCACTCCCTCATCGGCGAGGCGGAACCTGACGGAAGCACCACGACCGCATCGGGCGTGCTCCACCAGGTCTACCGGTTCACCGACGAGACGACCCTCTCCCGCCTCGAGGGCCTTTTTGCGAACGTTCCGGAGGTTTATATCGCAGACGGGCACCACCGGGCCAAGTCGGCGGTGAACGTTGCGGAACGGCGCCGGAGCGAGGGAAGGTTCACCGAGGAGGCCGGGAAGTTCATGGCGGTCCTCTTCGCCCACGACCGGGTCCGCATCCACGGCTACAGCCGGCTTGTTACGGACCTCGGCAACTACACCCTCCCCGGCCTCGTCGACGCGCTCTTCGCGGCGGGGTGGGAGATCCGCCCCTACAGGAATGTCGACTCCTCCGGCTACCAGATCACGCCGCTCGCGGCCGGAGACGTGCCGATGCATGTCATGCACTTCTACCTGCAGGGGACCTGGTACGAGGCCGCCCGGCCGGTTCGAGACCCCACCGACCTGATCGGGTCGCTTGACGTCTCGGTGCTGCAGAAGGATGTCCTCGAAGGGATGCTCGGCATCGCCGACCCCCGGGGCGACCCGAGGCTCCACTACATGGGCGGGGCGAAACCGCTCTCTGCCCTTGAGAAACTCGTGGACTCCGGGGAGTACGCCTTCGCCGTGGCCATGCAGCCGGTTCCGGTCGAGACGGTGCTCGCGATCGCCGATGCGAACGGCGTTATGCCCCCGAAGTCCACCTGGTTCGAGCCGAAACTCCTCTCGGGGCTCGTCATCCACACCATCGCCTGAAACCATATCACCACATTTAACCCTTTTTCCGCCCGATCATCTCTTCATGATAACGATTGCGCTCCCGAAGGGGAGCCTTGAGGCGCAGACGCTCCAGCTCTTCAAGGAGGCGGATCTCGAGGTCAGGCGAACCGACCGCGACTACAACCCCCGGATCAACGACCCCCGGATCGGGAAGGTAAAGATCCTCCGGCCGCAGGAGATCCCGCTCTACGTCCAGATGGGTTACTTCGACCTCGGGATATCGGGGCTCGACTGGGTGCAGGAGAGCGGCGCCGATGTCACAGAGGTCGCGAACCTCTCCTACAGCAAGACCGGGGACGGGAACGTGAAGATCGTGGTGGCGGTCCACCGCGACGAGCCTATCGACGAGGTCGCCGCCATCCGGCCGGAGAGCCGGGTGACGACCGAGTATCCCCGGCTCACGGAGCGGTTCTTTACAGACATCGGGGTCCCCGTCAGGCTCTTCCCCTCCTACGGCGCCTCGGAGGCGAAGGTCCCCGACCTGATGGACATCGTCGTCGACCTCACCGAGACCGGGAGCACGCTCAGGAAGAACGGGTTGAAGATCATCGGACAGATCATGGAGTCGCACACCGCGCTCCTTGCAAACCACGAGTCACTCCGGGATCCGGAGAAGCGTCGGGAGATCGAGGAGATCGCGACCCTCCTCCTCGGGGTGATCGAGGCCCGCCACCAGGTGCTCCTGACGATGAACGTGCCCTCGAGCGCGCTCGACCGCGTCATCGAGGTCCTCCCGGCCATGAAGAAGCCTACCGTCGGCAGGCTGCACGGCATCGACTACTTCAGCATCCAGACGGTGGTCCAGAAAGGGCTCGTCAACGGCCTCATACCGCCGCTCAAGGCCGCGGGCGCCGAGGACATCCTCGAGATCCCGATCGCAAAAATAGTGCGGTGAGGAGGAGATCCCTCACCCACGCCGGGAGTACTCCGTCGAGCAGGCGTAACAGACGAGTTCGCCGTCTTCGACCCGGACCCGGGACTCGGCGGTCATCTCGCCGCATTTTGCGCACGGCACCGACCGGAAGATCCGGGCCCGCTCCGGGATCTCGACGTCGACGTTTTGGATGGAGAAGAGCTCCTCTGCGGGCATATGAAGGAGAGCCTCAACGATGCGACCTGTCCGCTCATGGAACTCGGCGTGCTCCTTGTCGGAGGCCCGCCCCTGCATCACCCGCGCCCGGAGCGGCGCGAGGCCGGGGTCGAGTGAGTCGATGTTAAACGACGGGTTTGCCGCCACCCGAACCGCATCGCCGGTTCGGCGGTTGATGAACGTGAAGGCGTGCTTCCCGTAGTCCTTGAAGAAGAGGTTTCCTTTTCCAGCGGTGCATCCCGTCAGGACCTGGATGGCGTCGACGCCGCAGGCGTCGGTCTCGGCGATGGTGACGAGTTCCTCGTCCTCAGCCCGGCCGGAGCGGAGTCGCTCGAGGGCGGTCTCGGCCGCCCGGTATCCCAGCGCGAGGCCGGGGCAGACGTGACCATGGAAGGCGGCCGCTTCGGCGAACCGTCCGTGTCCTTCTCCCGGTGTGCCAGGGGATGTGATAGTACTCATTTGCTTACCCTGCACAGTCTGTTGTTACGAACTGGGGGATAAATCTTACGACACCGCGGCGGAGGCCGCAGACCGGCCCCTCCAGTATATATAGACCGGGGCGTTCCGGGCTGAAAAAGCGCACCTCCGGCGAAATGTTTTTGCCGCGGGATACCTGCACATTTCCCATATCCGGCCCGAACGGCAGAATGTTGACGGGGCATGTGAGATGGTTATATATACACCATCGCGTATAATGACTGCTCTACCTCAACAGCCGTCGGTCGAACCCGGCGGCTCGCGGCATGGAGGAGTCCTGGATGCCCCCACGATGGTCCGATGCAGTTCGAACGAAGGTCGACGATATCAGCCTTACCCGTACCGGTCGGGAGTCCCCGTGCTTTGAAAAGATACGAACCTCCGGGGGCGTTCTGGCACTTCTTGCCGCACTCTGCATCTTCTGTACCGTCTGCGGCTGCCTCGGTGCGTCCCCACCACCGCCGGGCGGCGGCATCACCCCCATCGATCTGCCGGAACCCTCGGAGGGCACGACCCTCACTGCGGCCCTTGCGGAACTCGACCTGCTCGGGGCTGAGGGCGGCCTCGACGTCACCGGCGCCAAGGTGCACCTGGTGCTCGGGACCGGCGCGGACCCGGACGGCCGGGCGACCTCCTGGGCGCTCGGCCTCCGGGACGGGGAGGAGGTCCGCTGGGTCACGTTCGGTATCGCGGGCTGGAAGGAGATCTCGCTCCCGGCCCCCCTGCCCGCGGAAGAGGTGAACCTCACCGCGGTTCTCCCCCCGGAGGAGCTTCTCGCGAATGAGACGCTCTCGGCCGCGATGACGGAACTCGGTGCCGACACGGTCGATATTGCGCTCGCCGAGGGGGTCTACACCGTCACCATCCGTTCGGACGCGGGGATGGAGACCCTCGTGTTCCGCTCGGACACCGGGGAGGTGGTCGTATAAGAACGGCGGACGACGGGGTGCTGTCGCTTGACTTCCTCGTGGGGTTCACGATCTTCATGCTCGCCCTGATCATGGTGGTGAGCATGGTGCCGGGGCTCCTTGC
>NZ_DAOSET010000039.1:0-21852 GCF_035363275.1 Methanoculleus sp.
CCAGCGTCGTGGGCTGGGCGTGCTGGAGGTGGGTGAAGCCCGGCATCACCGTCTCGGTGTGGGCGGCGGCGACGTCGAGCAGGGTCCGCCGGAGGTCGGTGAGCGACCGCACGAGGGCGACAATCTCCTGCTTCAACCGAATCCGTATGCAGGTCGCGACCTCGTCGTTCCGGGACCGGCCCATGTGGAGGCGGCCGCCGAAGTCCTCGCCGACCCGGTCGATGAGGTAGGCTTCCTTGCCGGCGTGGACGTCCTCGAACTTCTCGTCGAACGCCTCCTCCGGGAGGCCGTGGTCGTGGAGGTCGAGGAGCGCCGCCATCAGCGCACGGGCCGGGGCTTCGTCGATGATCCCCTGCCGCGAGAGGCCGAGGAGGTGCGCCATATCCACGAGGAGGTCCGCCTCCGCGATCCAGCGGTCGGCTTCCATCGACGCAAGAAAGTGCTCGAGGTCGCCGGAACGCTCGCCGGAGAGACGGCCCTGCCGAATCTGATCCGAACGCATTCTATCAACAGTCCTGTCTGTACCGTTTGGCCGCGGGGGAGATTAAAACCACGCACGGGGTGAGCGAGGGAGACGAGGGGGGGAGGGGCAGGTTCTCATCCGGGGGTGCGCAGTCCCGTGATTGCGAAGCCTGACGGCATCTCAAGCACCGAATGTTCCAGCCAGTCACATTGAGACGGTCCCATTTGTGGAGACAGGGGAGGGGGCAAGCCCCCTCGCACCTATCGGTGCTCAAGCTCGCTTTGCTCGCACTCCCCGTCAGCCCCTCCCCCGAGGCGATACCCCCACGGTCCAGCGTACGGGGCTTTTTCTGCCTCGGGCTGTTCCCGTGGGCATATTTGGCATCGTATACTCCAGCTCTTAGCGAGCTCGACAATTGTATACCCTGACACGGGTTTCCATCGGGTATCGCCATGACTGCCCCCGCCCCTTGAGGGGCGGGGAACGACTGTCCGAAGGACGGGAGTTTGAGCACCGTCAGGTGCAGAGGAGGAGCGCGAAGCGCGGGTGGGGTGGGGGAAACACTCTCATATCAGCGAGTTGGAGACAAGGGAGATCATCCCCCTCGCACCTAACGGTGTTTAAGCTCGCTTCGCTCGCACTCCGCACCCTTCAGGTGCTCGAACTCCGGTCTTCTCGAACTCCTGTCCTACGGACAGTCGTTTTCCGGAGCGTCGTTCCCCCAATGGCGATAAGCGACTGGACGAAGGGCAGGAACTCGAGCACCGGAGAGGCGTAGCCCCCACGATCCACTGTCCGGGGCTCTTCCCTCACTTCAGTGCTTCGGCAGCCCACCGTGCGCCCTTCATCCCCGGCACCCTGCCTCTGGAGCATTATCCGAGAGATCCTCCCAGCCACACTCAGATCATCCTAATAAGGAGAATTATAGATAGAAAATTTTGCCCATAATATAAAATATTGCCAGGTTTTCGACAATACTATATACTCTCAACGTAAAGACTAACCGTATACTATTAACCATATTGATGGAGAGACACTGATGAGATCATTAACCGCAACAATTCTGGTCGTGGCCCTGGTCGCGGCATTCGCGTTTGTCGCCGGATGCACCGGAACGGAAACCGGCGACGTGACGCACCTCCGGATCGGCTACCAGCCGAGCACCCACCAGACCGCCCACATGACCGCGATGGAGAAGGGATGGTGGCAGGAGGACCTCGCGCCCTACGGCATCACGCAGGTGACCGACTATAACTTCCCCACCGGCGCGCCCGAGATGCAGGCGATGCTCTCCGGGGACCTTGATATCGCCTACGTCGGCTCCGCCCCGTTCATCGCGGCCGTGAGCACCGGGCTTGACGCTAAGATCGTTGCAGCGGTCCAGACCCAGGGCTCCGATCTGGTGCTCAGGAATGAGGTCGCATACTCGACCCCCGCCGACCTCGTGGGCAAGAAGATTGCCACTTTCCCGCCCGGGACCATCCAGGACACGATCCTGCGGACCTGGCTTGAGGAGAACGGCGTCGACCCCGCAAGCGTCACCATCGTCGCCATGGACCCCGGTGCCGCAACCACCGCCATCTCCGCAGGCCAGGTCGATGGCGTCTTCCTGCCCCACCCGTCGCCGTCCGTCATCGCAGCGGAAGGTACGGGGAGAACAGTAGTGCAGTCAGGAGAGATGCTGAAAGATCACGCCTGCTGTGTTCTCGTCGCCAGCGGCTCGCTGATCCGTGATCACCCCGAGATCGTCGAACAGGTCGTAAAGACGCACATCAGAGCGACGGAGTACAACCTCGAACACCAGGACGAGGCCGCATCCATCTACTCCGCAAAGACCGGGCAGAACATCGAGACCGTGAAGGCTTCCTTCCGGGACTGGGACGGCACCTGGACCGCCGACCCGAACGTCATCACGACCTCGGTCGTCGAGTACACGAACCTCCAGTACGAGCTCGGCTACATCGACAAGCCCCTCACAGAGGACGACCTCTTCGACCTCTCGTTCTACGAGAAGGCCCGGGCGTAACCCGGAAACCTCACCCGTTTTTCCTCCAAAAGTATCTTTTAGAGAAGTGCCGATGGAATAAGGGAGAACCTTCCGGAGCGGACCCGGCAACCCCACCCCGGAAGAACCAGACCGTGGAATAGAACCATGAACCAGCAGACACAGAAACGACTCCTCGGCATCGCATCGCTCGCCGTCGTGGCAATCATATGGCAGATCATTGCCGAATATGTGGTAGGCCGATCCTTCATCCTCCCGAGCGTCACCGACGTCGCCGGCGCGTTCGCAAACCTCCTCGGCTCCGGCACTCTTCTTGCCGATACACTGGTGAGCCTTGAGCACTTCGGTATCGGGCTCATCGCAGCGTTCCTCCTTGGCGTCCCCATCGGGATCCTGATGGGATGGTTCCGCATCGGGGACTATCTGCTCGACCCGATCATCGAAATTCTCCGCCCCATCCCGCCGCTCGCCTGGATCCCGTTCGCCATCATCTGGTTCGGGCTCACCACCCAGGCAGCAGGCTTCGTGATCTTCGCAGGGGCCTTCTTCCCGATCCTGACCGCGACCTACTCCGGGTTCCGGGACGTCCCGAAGGTCTTTGTCGAGGCGGGCAAGGTGCTCGGGTGCGACACCTCGTTAGAACTGATTCGCTATGTCGCCCTTCCGGCCGCCATCCCGGGGATAGCCTCCGGGATCAGGATTGCCATGGGCGTCGGGTGGATGTGCCTTGTCGCCGCCGAGATGTTCGGCGTCTCAAACTACGGCCTCGGCTACCAGCTCTGGCACAATTACTACCTCCACCAGATGCCCAATGTCGTCGTCTACATGCTGATTCTCGGCCTTACAGGGCTCATCATCGACCGCATCTTCAGGAACTACGTCGAAAGACAACTCCTCCGGTGGCGAGCAGGGGAGGTGGCCTGATATGAGCGGGGTAACGATACGGAATCTCGGCAAGGCCTTCCCCAAGGAAGACGGCACCATGACGCAGGCGCTCGAGGGTGTCAACCTCGACATCAGGGACGAAGAGTTCATCTGCCTGGTCGGACCTTCCGGATGTGGGAAGACGACACTCTTACGGATCATTGCCGGGCTCGAGACCGCGACCACCGGGAGCGTCATCGTCGACGGCCGCGCCGTCACCGGCCCTGACCCGAAGCGCGGGATGGTATTCCAGGAGTACTCCCTCTTCCCCTGGCGGAGGGTGGTCGACAACGTCGCCTTCGGCCTGGAGATGCGGGGTGTCGGAAAGGAAGAGCGCCGGAAGACGGCAGACCACTACATCGAGATGGTCGGCCTCTCTCAGTTTCGGGACGCCTACCCCTACGAACTCTCCGGCGGGATGCGGCAGCGGGTGGCGATCGCCCGGGCGCTCGCAAACGACCCCGACGTCCTCCTCATGGACGAACCGTTCGGGGCGCTTGATGCCCAGACCCGGAACCGGATGCAGAAAGAGCTTCTCTCCCTCTGGGAGAAGACGAAGAAGACGATCGTCTTCGTCACCCACAGCGTCGATGAGGCGGTATACCTCTCTGACCGGATCGTTGTCCTCGCACCAAGGCCAGGGACGGTCCGGGAGAGCATCACCATCCCCTGGCCCCGGCCGCGGGACCGGACCAGCGCTGAGTTCGCGGAGGTTCGCCGACGGGTGCTCCGGATGATCGACGAGAGCGAAAGCGCCCAGTAAGGTTTATTAGAAGAAATCTCCATTTTATAAAGCACTCAAAGATCGGCAGGAGTTTTTAAAGATGGTACGAAAACCAGCGAAGATGTACAGGAATCTCGCAAAGAAAGCATATACACGCAGGGAATACATGGGCGGCGTGCCGGGCAGCAAGGTCGTGCAGTTTGATATGGGCAACCTTAGCCAGGACTTCCCGGTCGAGCTCTCCATCGTGGCCGAGGAGACCTGCCAGATACGGCACACGGCCCTTGAGGCCGCCCGTACCGGCATCAACAGGCAGCTCCAGAAGGAGGTCGGGAGGGCGAACTACCACTTAAAGATCCGGACCTTCCCGCACCACGTTCTCCGTGAGAACAAGCAGGCAACCGGCGCAGGTGCGGACCGTGTCTCGGAAGGCATGCGTCTTGCCTTCGGGAAGGCCGTCGGCACCGCGGCGCGGGTTGAACGTGGCCAGAAGGTCTTCTCCGTCTGGACAAACCCACAGTACGCCGAGAAGGCAAAGGCCTCCCTCCGGCGCGGAATCTACAAGATCCCGACCCCCGCAAGGATCGTCGAAGAACAGGTACCGGTAGCGTAAACTCGCATCCCGCCCCATCCTTTTTGCGGGGAGCGTCCCGCTGGAGAGTAGAACCGGTACCTGGGGGAATATAACTTTTTATAGTCGCTTCCCACCAGTATAAATGATGGTTAATCCGGCAGATCCGACGCTTTCGAGCGAACTGGCAGACGCCACAGAGAGAGCCCTCAAAGAGGCCGAAATCCGCCTCCCCCCCGACGTCCTTGCTGCGCTCCGGAGGGCGGCGGCGGCCGAGAGAGACGAGATCGCGCGGCAGGAACTTACCAACATTCTGGAAAATATTACACTCGCCGGGGAGCGCCAGGTGCCGATCTGCCAGGATACCGGTGTGCCGGTGGTCTACCTCACCCTCCCTCCCGACGTCCCGTTCACACCCGCCCTCAACGATGCGGTGCGGGAAGGGGTGCGCCGGGCGACGGCCAGCATCCCGCTCCGCCCCAACGTCGTCGACCCGCTCACCCGGAAGAACTCCGGAGACAACACCGGCGACGATATGCCAGCGGTCCACGTGACGCCAGGGGTCCGATTCGAGGTGACGGTGCTCCCGAAAGGAGCGGGCTCCGAAAACGTCTCGCGGATCGGGATGCTCCTCCCCTCGCAGGCAAAGGATATCCCGAGGTTCGTCGTGGAGACGATGCTCATCGCGGGGGGCAAACCCTGCCCCCCCGTGATCCTCGGCGTCGGGATCGGCGGGACCTTCGATACGGCGGCAGCGCTCGCAAAAGAAGCCCTGCTCCTCCCGGTCGACACCATGGACCCCTACGAGCAGGAGATCTGCGACGCGGTGAACGCCCTCGGCATCGGGCCGATGGGGCTTGGCGGCGATACGACGGCGCTCGCGGTGAAGGTGAAGCGGGCGGGCTGCCACACCGCATCCCTCCCGGTGGCGGTGAACGTCCAGTGCTGGGCATGCCGCCGGGCAACCGTGGAGGTGAAACGGTGACGGACCTTACGACACCGCTCGGCGACGAGGTCCTCTCGCTCCGGGCGGGCGACAGGGTCACCCTCTCCGGGACGATCTACACCGCCCGGGACGAGGCCCACCTCCGCATGATGGAGGAGGGTATCCCCTTCGATCCCAGGGGCGCTGTGGTCTACCACTGCGGCCCGGTAGTCCAGAACGGCCGGCTCGTCGTTGCCGGACCCACGACGTCCGCCCGGATGAACGCGCTTTCGGGCTTCCTGCTCGACGCGGGTGTCCGCGCCCTCATCGGGAAAGGCGGCATGGGACCTGAAGTGGTCGAGCAGCTTCGGGGGCGCGGGGTCTACCTCGCGCTCACGGGCGGATGCGCCGCGCTCGCGGCCGCCCGCATGGACCTTAAAGGCGTCTATTTCGAAGACCTCGGCATGGCCGAGGCGATCTGGGTCATCAAGGCCGATCGCCTGCCGCTGACGGTCGGGATCGATGCACACGGCGGCGATCTCTTCCATGCAGTACGCGAGAAAGCGAAAACACAATTTCACCAGCGATTCAACATAAGATAGGATACGGTCTCATGAAACTCGTCATCGATGAAAGCCGCTGCAAGGGGTGCAACCTCTGCGTGCTGGTCTGCCCCTACGGGATCTTTGCGGAGGGGACGGAACTCAATAGCCGGGGGATCGTCTCCCCGGTCCTCGACCGCCCCGAACGGTGCACGAACTGCAGGCTGCAGGCGCTCTACGGGCGGATGCTCTGCGGAGTTTGCCGGATGATCTGCCCCGATCAGGCGATTGCCTGGGTCGAGGAGAGGCCGTTTGAGCCTCATCGGGTTGAGGTGGAGTTTTGAGCAGAGTTGAGTTCATGCAGGGCAACACCGCCTGTGCGGAGGGCGCCCTCGCCGCCGGATGCCGGTTCTTCGGCGGCTACCCGATCACGCCGTCGACGGAGATCGCCGAGACGATGGCCCGGAGACTCCCGAAGGCCGGCGGGGTCTTCATCTCTATGGAGGACGAACTCGCGAGCATCGCCGCGGTGATCGGCGCCGCCTGGACCGGGGCCCGCGCCATGACCGCAACGAGCGGCCCGGGGTTCTCGCTGATGATGGAGAACATCGGCTACGCGGCGATGACCGAGACACCGTGCGTCGTCGTCAACGTCCAGCGGGGCGGCCCGAGCACCGGCCAGCCGACACGGGCGGCGCAGGGGGATATGTTCCAGTGCCGGTTCGGGTCGCACGGCGACTACAGCACCATCGCGCTCACCCCGAACTCCGTCCAGGAGATGTTCGACCTGACGGTGAAAGCGTTCGACCTCGCGGACCGATTCAGGGTCCCGACCTTCCTGATGGCCGATGAGATCGTAGGCCACATGCGGGAACGGGTGACCATCCCCGACTCGGTCGAGGCCACGTCTCCGCGCCCGCTCGCGGAAGGTTCGCTCCCCTTCGAAGCCAACGAAAACGGCATCCCGGGGTTCGCACCCTTCGGCTCGGGGAGGGCGGTCCACGTGACCGGCCTCACCCACGACGAACGTGGTTACCCGGATACGACCGACCCGGAGGCGCACGATAGGCTCGTGCGGCGCCTGGTCACGAAGATTGAGTCGGCCCGCCGCGCAATCGCCGACTACGAGGTGATGAACCCCGACGCCGAGACGGTCTTCGTCACCTACGGTGCGCCGTCCCGGACGGTGGAGCAGGTGATCCACGACCGGCCGGGCGACTCGATCGGTCATCTGCGCCTGCGGGTCGTCTGGCCGTTCCCGGAGTTTGCCCTCAAGGAGTTCCCGAACGCAAAGGTCTTCCTGATGCCGGAACTGAACCTGGGCCAGATGGTGCGTGAGGTCCAGCGTCACGTGGACCAGCCGGTCGTAGCGATCCCAAAGATTGGAGGAGAACTCCACACTCCCGCCGAACTCGTCAGTGCACTGGAGGAGCACCGATGAGCGCGTCCGAATGGTTCCGGGAAGACCGCCTTCCCCACATCTACTGCACGGGGTGCGGCAACGGGACGGTCATCAACTGCACCCTCGCGGCCGTGGAGGAGATGGGCTGGAAGCGGGACGAGACGGTTTTCGTCTCCGGGATCGGGTGCTCGTCCCGTGCTCCCGGCTACATCCTCACCGACTCGCTCCACACCACCCACGGCCGGGCGCTTGCGTTCGCCACCGGGGTGAAGATGGCCCGACCGGAGTTCAACGTCGTCGTCTTCACGGGCGACGGGGACCTTGCCGCCATCGGCGGAAACCACTTCATCCACGCCTGCCGCCGGAACGTGGATATGACGGTGGTCTGCATGAACAACCAGATCTACGGCATGACCGGCGGGCAGGGGAGCCCGACGACGCCGCCCGGGGCCATCTCGACGACGACACCCTACGGGGCGAGCGAACCGGCCTTCGACCTCGCCGAACTTGCGGTCGCCGCCGGCGCAAACTACGTCGCCCGCTGGACGTCCTACCACGTCAAAGAACTCACGAAGGCCGTCACGACCGGGATGCAGACGCCGGGGCTCGCTTTTGTCGAGGTACGGACCCAGTGCCCGACGAACTACGGCCGCCACAACAAGCTCCGGACCGTCCCGGCGATGATCGAGCACATCCGGAGCCACGCGATGCTTGTGGAGAAATACAACCGCCTGACGGCGGAAGGAAAGCCGATCCCCGAGGGCACCTTCACCGTCGGGGAGCTGGTCCGAAGGAGCCGGCCGGCGATGGGGGTGCGGCGATGAGGCACGAAGTCAGGTTCTCGGGCTACGGCGGGCAGGGGATCATCCTCTCCGCGGTCATCCTCGGCCGGGCGGCGGCGCTCTATGACGGGAAGTATGCCGTCCAGACGCAGGTCTACGGCCCGGAGGCCCGGGGCGGGGCCTCGATGGGGCAGGTGGTCATCGACGATGCGCCGATCCTCTATCCCGAGGTGGCGGACCCCGACATCTACGTCATCATGTCCCAGCAGGGGTTCGAGAAGTATGGGACCCGTGCCAGGGAGGACGCAGTCATGCTCATCGATGCCGACCTGGTCCGGTCACGTCCGGCCTGCCGGGCCTACGAGATCCCGGCGACGGCGGAGGCGAAGACCGCCCTCGGCCGGGAGATCGTCGCGAACATCGTGATGATCGGCGCCCTTGTGGCGGCGACCGAGATCGTGAGCAGGGAGGCGATCGAGCGTGCGGTGCTCGACAGTGTCCCCAAGGGCACGGAGAACCTGAACATCAAAGCACTGAAACGGGGATTTGAACTCGGAGAACGAGCGTGTAAACCATGAAGATGCTGGAGTACGAGGCTAAACCAATCTTTTCACAGTATGGCATACCGGTCCCGAAGGGAGTTCTCATCCGGTCACCGGACGAGGTCACGGCACACCTGACGGAACTGGGTGACGGCGTGGTGCTGAAGGCGCAGGTGGACGTCGGCGGGCGGGGGAAGGCCGGCGGCGTCCTGATGGCCGACGGAGCGACGGCGAGCGAGACCGCCCGCGAACTCTTCTCGCGGGAGATCAAGGGCGTCCCGGTCAGGGAGATCCTGGTCGAGGAGCGGCTGGCGATCGAGCACGAATACTACGTCAGCATTGCCATCGACCGGTCGAGCAAACAGCCGGTGATCCTCTTTGCCGATGCGGGCGGGGTGGAGATCGAGAACGCGGCGAAAGCGGACGAATCAGCTATCCGTAGGGTCATCGTGGCCCCGCTCCTCCGTGACATCCCGCCGTTCCTGATGCGGGAACTCCTCGGCGGAGCCCCGAAGGAACTCGCGCCCGTCATCAACAGCCTCTACCACGTCTTCCAGGAGAAAGACGCCATGCTCGCAGAGATCAATCCCCTGGTGACAACGCCGCGGGGCGTCTATGCGGCAGACGCGAAGCTGATCGTCGACGACAACGCCCTCGCCCGGCAGGGGATAACGGTCAACCGCGACCTCTCCGAGCGTGAGCGTGAGGCAGAGCAGCACGGCTTTTCGTACGTGGAACTCGACGGGACTATCGGGGTCATCGGGAACGGCGCCGGGCTCACGATGTCGACGCTCGACCTCATCGAGTATTACAACGGGCGGGCGGCGAACTTCCTCGACGTCGGGGGCGGCGCCGACCAGGAGCGCGTGAAGCACGCGGTCAGGCTCGTCGCGAGCATGCCGAAGGTCTCGGTGATCGTGGTCAACCTCCTTGGCGGGATAACCCGGTGTGACGAGGTCGCGAAAGGCATCATCGCCGCCGGCGTCGCGCCGACGGTCATCGTCCGGATGGCCGGGACGAACGAGGAGGAAGGGCGGCGGCTGCTCGCGGAATGCGGCTACCGGATGCTCGAGAGCATGGATGCGGCCGTGAAGGCGGCGATGGAGGTGCGATCATGATCTACGGCGACAAAAACCTCGGTGTCATCGTCCAGAACATCACCGGCAAGCAGGGCACGTTCCACACGGAGCTGATGAACGCCTACGCGCGCGAGGTCGGCGGGCGGGGCGTCGTCGCGGGGGTTGCGCCCGGCAAGGGCGGGCGTGAGGTCCACGGCGTCCCGGTCTACAACACGGTACGTGAGGCGCTCAGGGAGCACGATGCGACCGCGAGCGTCTGCTTCGTGCCGGGAAGCGCCGCGGGCGACTCGATCATGGAGGCGGCGCACGCCGGGATCGACCTTGCAGTCGTCATCACCGAGCACATCCCGGTTCACGACGCCATGAAGGCCATCGCCTACGCGAAACTCCACGATTGCGCGGTCATCGGCCCGAACTGTCCGGGCCTCCTCTCGCCGGGGGAGTGCAAACTCGGGATCATGCCGGCCCACCTCACCCGCCGCGGGAACGTCGGCGTCGTCTCCCGGAGCGGTACCCTCACCTACGAAGTCGTCGACGAGCTCACCCGCGCCGGCATCGGCCAGAGCACGGTCGTCGGGATCGGCGGCGACCCGGTGATCGGCCAGACCTTCGTGGACGTGCTCGCGCGGTTCGAGGAAGACCCCCAGACGAAGGCCGTCGTCGTCATCGGCGAGGTGGGCGGGAACCTGGAGGAAGAAGGCGTGCGGTCGACCGATCTTCCCCTCGTCACCTACATCGCCGGCGTGAGCGCCCCGCCCGAAAAGCGGATGGGCCACGCGGGGGCGATCATCGAGGGTGGCGAAGGCGACGCGCGTTCCAAGGTCAGAAGGCTCGCCGCCCTCAACGTCCCGGTCGCCTCCCGGCCATCGGAGATACCGGGGTTGATTCGCGAGGTGTTATGAACGGCGACCTGATGCTTGCCACTGCCTGTGAAGTGGCGGTGAAGATCAACGCGCGGGCGGTCGTCTCATTCGTCGACCAGACCCCGATCCCCCCCGGAGTACCCGAGATCGCGATCATCTGGGTGCAGGAGCTGCAACTCGACGTCTTGAAAGACCTCACCATGCACGACATCCTGGAGGTGAGCGAACGGCACATGCTCGATGCTGCCGTCCACCTCTACCTCCGGCGGAACCTGGAGAGCGGTCTCGTCGTCGGCGTCTTTCCCTACGCCGTCATCATCTACGACATCGAGGAGGGGAAGAACTTCATCAACCTCAAGGACTTCTCCGACATCGTTCCCCGCGAGGTGCTCCACGCGGCTCTTTCGCTCGCCCTTGAGATCGCGGTCGAAGGCAGGGAAGGACGGTCTATCGGCACCGCGTTCATCATCGGAGACCCGGAAGAGATCTTCAAACACTCCCACCAGGCGATCCTCAACCCCTACCAGGGGCAGCCCGCCGCGCTGCGGGACATCAAGAACAAGGATACCTGGGAGAGCGTCAAAGAGTTCGCCCAGCTCGACGGCGTCTTCGTCATCGACAAGACCGGCGAGGTGCGATCGGCGGGACGCTACCTCGACGTCACCGGGCGGGGTATCGCTCTCCCGAGCGGCCTTGGGGGAAGGCACCGCGCAACCGCGTCCATCACGCACGAGATCCCGGCCATCGGCATCACGGTCTCCGAGAGCGGAGGGATGGTGCGCATCTTCAGAGGTGGCAACTGCAAAATCAGCATCCGTTCCGATATCCGCCTCCGGAGTGACGGTTAGAAATGGTTATATGAATTGCAATCATTTCTCTTATCATACTTTAGAACTACGGTGGATTTGATGACCAGGAACATCAGCGTAGAAGGGCTTGACCAGATCCCGATTGAGAAGCAGCGAATTGAACTGGTGGAGAGGAAGTGCCTCGGGCACCCGGACAGCCTCGCGGACGGCATCGCGGAGTCGATCAGCCGGGCGCTCAGCAGGTCATACCTGGAGGAGTGCGGTTCCGTCCTGCACCACAACACCGACCAGGGTGAGGTCGTGGCAGGGGAGTCGATCCCGAAGTTCGGTGGCGGCCGGATCACAAAACCAATTTACTTCCTCATATCAGGCCGGGCAACCAAGACCTTCAACGGTGTGAACATCCCCGCAGACGCAATCGCCGTCGAAGCGGCACGGGACTACATCAGATCGATCCTCCCCACCATCGACATGAACCGCGATCTCATCGTTGACTGTCGGATGGGAAACGGGTCGACCGACCTCCGGGACGTCTTCCGGTCCTGCGAGGGAAAGGTTCCGCGGGCGAACGACACCTCGTTCGGTGTCGGGCACGCGCCGTTCAGTGAGGCAGAGAGCGTTGTCCGGGGTGTCGCCGCGTTCCTCGACAACGAGCTTCGGCTCAGGTACCCCGTCATCGGCCAGGACTGTAAGATCATGTGCCTGCGTGACGGCGACGCCGTCACCCTGACGATCGCGATGGCGTTCGTGGACCGCTACTGCTCGAGCATCGCCGAGTACATCGAGTTGAAGAACATCCTGACCGAGCAGATCACCCTCGTCGCAAAGCAGTTCACGAGCAGAAAGATCAACGTCGCCATCAACACCGCTGACGACCTCGAGGGCGGCAGTGTCTTCCTGACAGTCTCGGGCACTTCGGCCGAGATGGGCGACGACGGGTCCGTCGGCCGTGGCAACCGCGCAAACGGCCTGATCACCCCGAACCGCCCCATGAGCATGGAGGCGACGAGCGGCAAGAACCCGATCAACCACATCGGCAAGATCTACAACCTCCTTGCGACGCAGATAGCACAGGACTGTGTCACGGAGGTCGACGGCATCGAGGAGATGTACGTCCGTATCCTCTCCCAGATCGGTTACCCGATCGACCAGCCGCACGTGGCGAGCGCCCAGGTTCTCACGAAGCCGGGCGTTGACATCAGGTCCATCAAGCCCGACATCGAGGGGATCATCGACGGGTGGCTGGGGAAGATCACCACCGTCACCGAGAAGGTCATCAGGGGCGAACTCTCCACCTTCTGATCATCCCCACTTTTTGGAGTTCATATCTCATGAGTAAGCCATCGTCCCGAAAGCCCGGGTCCGAACCCGGACTCGTCCGTCTCGCCATCCCAAACAAAGGGAGAATTGCACAGCCCATCAACCACCTGATCGAGAAGAGCGGCCTTCACCTGGTCGACGGAGGAGAGCGGCGTCTCATCACCCGAACCCGCGACCCGAACGTGGAGATCCTCTTCGCACGTCCAATCGATATCCCGGAGTATGTGGCGAGCGGCGTTGCCGACCTCGGCATTACCGGGAAGGATATGGTCATGGAGCGGGGCTCAATGGTCGAACAGGTCCTCGACCTGCAGACCGGCAGGGCAACGCTCGTCGTCGCCGTCCCGGAGGAGTCCGGGATCGAGGCCGTTGCCGACCTTGAGGGGGCGAAGGTGGCGACCGAGTTCCCGGCGATTACCCGTTCGTTCTTTGCTGAGCACGAGGTCGCCGTCACGATCGTGACCGTCGGTGGGGCATGCGAGGCGACGCCGCACCTCGGGATCGCCGACGCTATCGTCGACCTCTCCTCCTCGGGGACGACGCTGCGGACCAACCATCTCCGCATCATTGAGGAGGTTCTCACCTCCACGACAATCCTGGTTGCAAACCCTGTCTCGCTCACGGAAAAAAGGGAGAAGATCGACGAGATCGTCCTCGCCCTCGAGAGCGTCATCCGGGCAAAAGGACAATGCTACCTGATGATGAACGTCCACCGGAGCGCCCTTAGCGACGTCCGGCAGGTGCTGCCCGGCCTCTCCGGCCCGACGGTGATGGATGTGGCATCCGACGAAAATCTGGTCGCCGTTCATGCCGTCGTGAAAGAAGAGCGGGTCTATCAGTTGATCAACCAGTTGAAGCGGGCCGGCGCAAAAGACATATTAGTCATGCCCATTGAACGGATCATACGCTGAGAACATGGAGATCTATCCTGCAGTCGATATCCTGGACGGGCGGTGCGTGCAGCTCGTGCAGGGGCGGCCGGAGGCGGCGACGGTCTATGGTGAGCCGGCCGCCTGGGCCCATCGGTGGCTCGATCTCGGGGCGGACGGTCTCCACATCGTCAACCTCGATGGGGCATTCGGTCGGGCGCAGAAGAACGCCGACCTGATCCGGGCCTTCATAAAAGAGACCAGTGCGTTCGTCGAACTTGGGGGCGGTATCAGGAGCGTGGAGGACGCCGCCGGGTGGCTCGATACCGGTGTCGACCGGGTGATCCTCTCGACCCTCGCCGTCCGGTCACCGGAGGTGGTCAGGGCGCTCGCCGACGAGTTCGGGAGCAAGCGGGTCATGCCCGGGATCGATGCCCGGGGCGGCGAGGTGATGATCGAGGGCTGGGAGCAGCCCGCGGGCAGTTACCTTACCTGGGCGGAGCGGTTTGAAGCCCTCGGCGCGGGGGCCCTCCTCTACACGAACGTGGACGTGGAGGGGCTCCAGCAGGGGATCGCCATCGAGCCCGTGACGGACCTTCTTGCGAGAGCACGGGTCCCGGTCGTCGTCTCCGGCGGGATATCGGCTGTCGGAGACGTCCGGGCGCTCAGGGATGCGGGGGCCGCCGGAGCGGTCCTCGGCTCGGCCCTCTACGCCGGGAAAGTGCACCTTCCCGAAGTCCTGGAGGCAGCGCATGCGTAAGAGTGAGATTCGCCGGAAGACGAAGGAGACCGAGATCAGCCTCTGCCTCGACCTCGACGGGAGCGGGGCGGGGACGATCGATACCGGGATACCGTTCTTCGACCACATGCTGACATCGTTTGCCCGGCACGGCAGAATAGACCTCACCGTCCGGGCGACCGGCGACCTTGAGGTCGACGCTCACCACACCATCGAGGATGTCGGGATCGTCCTCGGGACGGCCCTTGCCGAAGCGGTCGGCGACGGGAGGGGGATCACCCGGTTTGCCGACACAGCCGTCCCGATGGACGAGGCGCTCGCCCGGGCGGCGCTCGACGTCGGCGGCCGGGGATACCTCGTCTTTGCGGCCGACTTCTCGCCGGTGGGCCCGGGCGGGATCCCCGGCGATCTGATCGAGCACTTCTTCTACAGCCTCTGCACGAAGGCCGGGATCACCGCCCATATCACAGCCACGGGCCGGAACGACCACCATGTCTGCGAGGCGGCGTTCAAGGCGTTTGCACGGGCGCTCCGGGCGGCCATGGCGATCGACCCCGCGCAAGAAGGCGATGTGCCGAGCACCAAGGGGACGCTCTGATCCGGAAGGATCACTCCATTTTTCAGGATCGTCACGGCACCAGGCAGCAGTCGTGCCACGAGGGCGACGTAGCCGCGTGCCGGGCCGATGTTGTGAAAGAATCGCCTTTTCATCGACCGGCGAAAGAGGCGGGCTAAAATCGCAGGGAACGAGGTTGTGCGGCAGATTGCGCGGGTGGAGTGTCTGACGGCGAGGGGACAGAAAAGATCCGGGTCCTCATGCTCCCACGCTCGAGCGTGACCAACCCATACCTGGTACAAAGAGTTGCGCCGGACAGAGACCTGAGATGGGGGTCCGAGAGACCCCCGGTAAAGAGAAGAGAACGACCGGGTTACGCGGACTTAACCGCGAGCTCGACGTCTTCTGCCTTGATCGTCTTGCGTCCTGCGTGCTGGGCAAGCCTGTTGGCTTCCTTGGTCAGCTCGGCGATGTACGCCTCAGCCTTCGTTACCAGTGCGGCAGCGGCGTCGCTGCCGACTCTCTCAGCACCATTCTTCTTTGCGATACGTACAACCGCAGCAATAGGTAGATCTGCCATAATCAAATTCACCTCTAAAAAGAAGTGTATTAGTTAATATTTAAATATTTCGGGATTATCTCGAAGATTTACGTTTCCCTCCTTCATCGGAGGTGCATATGAAGAGTGCATTCGGATACCGGGCAGAGAATTGAGGCGATTGAAAAGAGACCGAAAATGAGTCCGTTTGATAAACAGCCCCGCCATCTATGCGCTTCGGGATTCCACCAGCGATTTTGCGAGCATTACTGCATTCGTATAATCTGCTGAGGCGCGCGATGTATCTACGAAAATTTTATCGATATTTACCACCGGAGCACCATGCCCGGCTCCATTTCCGAGAAACGTGAGCGTACGAAAGATCAGGTTTCCAGAGATCCCGTCGGGAGCGACGACCATCGCGTACCGTCTCGCCGCTTCCTCGATCAGGATCTCGGTATGCTCAGCACCGGTCAGGCGTGCAACGAGTTCGGCGTCCGCCATCGTCCGATCGACCGCCGGGTGCCGCCCGAGATCCCCGAGCCGTCCTCCCGAAAGGACCGCCACCCCCCCGGAAAGCCTGAAACTCCGGGCGATATCCCGGCCGCGTTCGACGAGCCGAACTTTTTCTGTGACCGTCCAGCCCTCGTCGACCCCGACCGGGGCAAGGAGGAAGAGGTGTCCGTCGGCGGTTTCAAGAAGGGCGATCCGCTCCAGGTGATCGACGCCGGCGGCCAGTTTGAGGGCCGCGAGTGTGGAGGACGCAGGCAGGGTGCCCCTGACGGCGGCATCGATCCTCCCTGCGGCGAGAGCATCGATGAGAGCCGCCTCCGGCTCTTTTGCCTCGACGACGTCCACAGCATCTCCGAATGAATCAGCAGTCTCGGGGCAGGAAAAAAGAATAAGGTCAACCTCACGGCCGACAGCCCGGATGGTCGCGAGGATCTTCTCGTCCGGGGATGCCGCACCGAGCCCGACCGTTACCGGCATGCCTCTCCTTCGATGAAGATCTGCATGATGCCGTTATGGTCCAGGTCGAAGACCTGTGTCTCCCGGCCCAGGTACCTGACGGAGAGCCGCCTGCTCCCGTCAACCTCACCGATAGGGGCAGCGGCGATGCCGACATCGGTGAACCGGCGGCAGACCTCCTGCACGTTCTCCTCCTTCACGGTCAGGATGAAGCCCATGCCGGGGTACATGCGCACCCACTGCTCAAAGGGAAGACCGATCGCCGAGAGGTCCGGCCGGGGTATCGCCTCAAGGTCGATCACCGCGCCCTTCCCGCTCACCTCAAGAAGCATACCGAGAGTCCCGATGACCCCCGGGTTGCTGATGTCTTTGCCGGCCGTCACCAGATGCTCTTTTCCCAGATCCTCCATCACCCGGATCTGGGCCCGCACCTCCTCTGCCGACTTCATCGTGACCGAGTCCCAGTTGAAACTGCATGACGGGTGCACCCGGCCGTTGAGATCTATCGCTGCGACCACCCGGTCACCCTCCTCTGCCGTATCCGAGAAGATGATCTGGTCCATCTGGGCCGTCCCGAGGATCGCCACGTCCACAACGCTGTACGGCGTCTCCGGATGGAGGTGACCGCCCACAATCGGGACGCCGAATTGCGTGGATGCGGCGACCATGCCCCGGGTCACCTCGTCGCGGATCACATCGTTCGTGACGGAGAGGATATCGACCATCGCCACAGGTCTTCCACCCATGGCAGCAATATCATGGACGTTCACGAGCACGGCACAGTACCCGGCCCAGAACGGGTCCGCCTCCATAAGCCTGCTCCAGATACCGTCTGCCGCAAGCAGTAGCGCATCCTCCGAATTATGCCGGATGACCGCGGCATCCTCACCGAACGAGGCGACGACATCGGGGCTTTCGACCCGGAGAGACCGGATCATATCCCCGATCACTCTCTTCCGGGTAACCCCCTCGTATTCCCTGACGGCCCGTGCTACCGTATCGGTGGAGCAATCTTTCACCACAAGAACACCAACACTCCACTTTTCTTAATGGTATTCTGCCTCATCAGAGATAATGTATTTGATTCACTGGTATTATTCACTCTGTTCCAGGGGCCGATCGCAGCGAAGGAAAGCCGGCCGGTCCCGCTCCGGGAGAGAGGGGGCGGAACATCTCGACGGGGCGAGCGCGACTCCCGGGCAGGGTGTCCGCGGACCCCCGATTCATACCGGAGTTGTATTTTTGATGCACCACGTCAAATAGATCAGTATGGACTGGGTGGAGAAGTACAGACCGCAGCGTCTCCAGGACGTTGTGGGAAACTCCGGCGCCGTCAGGCAGATGTACGAGTGGGCGCGGGACTGGTCGCGGCAGAAGAAACCGCTGCTCCTGTACGGAAAGCCCGGCATCGGGAAGACCTCGAGCGCCCATGCCCTTGCAAACGACATGAACTGGGAGGTGGTGGAACTGAACGCCTCCGATCAGCGGACCAAGGCGGCCCTCGAACGGGTGGCAGGTTCGGGGTCCACCACGGCCAGCCTCTCCGGCGCGAGCCGCAAACTGATCCTGCTCGATGAGGCTGACAACCTGCACGGGCAGGCGGACCGCGGCGGGGCGAAGGCGATCCTCGAGATCATCGCTGCGTCGCAGCAGCCGATGATCCTGATCGCAAACGACTACTACTCTCTCTCACGGGAACTCAAGGCGGCAACGGAGCCGGTGCAGTTCCGGGCGTTCCAGGCCCGCTCAATCGTTCCCCGTCTCCGCCAGATCTGTGCCGCAGAGGGCGTGGCGTGCGACCCTCTCGCGCTCGACGAGATCGGACGCCGCGCCGGCGGCGATATGCGGGCCGCTGTGAACATGCTCTACGCCGCGGCTATCGGGAAGGAGCACCTCGCGACAGGCGACGTCCACACCTCCGCAAAGGACCAGCGGTCCACCATCTTCGAACTCGTCGGCGCGGTCTTTTCGGGGCGGCGGGACGCCGACCTGCTCCGCATGGCGGTGGAGGTCGAGGACACCCCCGATACCATCGAACAGTGGCTCGAAGGGAGTATCGACCAGATGCCCGATCACGCCTCACGGACGAAGGGGTATGCCTGCCTCGCAAGGGCGGACGAGTACATCGGCCGGACCTACCGGCGGCAGTATTACACGCTCTGGCGCTACGCGAACGCGGTCATGCTCCTCGGCGTCGCCGACGCCGCCGGCGGACACGGCATCCACGGCCGCATCATGCCGCCGTCGCGCTGGCAGAAGATGGGGGCGTCAAAGAAGCAGAAGACGGTTCGGGCCGGTCTCTCCCGGAAGCTCAGCGAGATGACACATACCCCGGAGGACGCGTTGCGTGAAGAGTTCTTCACCGCGATCAGCATCCTTATCGAGCAGGACCCCGCAGGATACGTCCGCGAGTTCCAGCTGGATGCAGACGAGCTCGCCCTCTTCATCCACGACAAGGCCCGAGCCGTAAAGGTGGTCAAAGAAGTGGCGAAGGAAGAGAAGGCAAAGGAGAAGAAGGCCTCCGGCAAAGAAAAAAATCCCGCCAAGGGTAAAAAACCCAGAGACGACGACCCTCCCGGCGATGCCGAGGCGCGGCGAGATCCTCCCCCGGGTCAGGCGACGCTCTTCTAAGGACTGCGGCGGTGGTAGCAGTGGAGAAGAACCGGGCCGCAGTCCACGACCTCGCCCCCGTCCCCGTAGATCTCACAGCCCAGGTGATAGACCAAAAGATCGCTGTTGACCAGGGCGGCAAGCCCGATCAGCGGCTGGACCATCTCCACGCCGGGGCGCACGGCGTAGATCACGTCCGCACCCGCATACAGTCGGAGGTCGGGCTCGAAGATGTCATCGGTCACCACAGTGAGCCCTTCGTGCCGGATGCCGGGCCGGATGTCGATGCAGAGGACAAGAGCCCCGGCGGCTGCGACCAGTCGTGCGGCGTCGGGGTTGTTGCCGATACCCACTTCTACGGCCCGCCGGTAGCGACCGGCGATATACTCCCCGATACTCCGTTCAATATGTTTATAGTGACACATTACCCAGAGATTAGGTAATGGGCGTCAATATTCTTTGGGACCAACAGGCACCGGAAGGTATCGAGCTCCCGGTCGCCCGGAGGATTTCGATGATCCTCGGGCGAGAGACCGGGCTCATCGACTATCCGCTCCTCATTGACGGCTACGACCGTGATCGCAACCAGCACGATGCTCAAAAAATTCTGGACCGCCTGCAGGATACCCTCACCCGCAGATACGGGATTGACGGCCCCCTGCTGCTCGTCACCTCGCGGGACCTCTACGTCAAAGGGTGCGACTTCGTCTTCGGCCTTGCGAGGCCGGCAAGCAGCGTCGCCATCGTCTCGACCGCCCGCTTCGGGAACGGGTATTATGGCAGGGTGCCGGACGACGCCGACCTGATCGACCGGACCGCAAAAGAGGGAGCGCACGAAATCGGGCACCTCCTCGGGCTCGGGCACTGCGAAAACCCCGAATGCGTCATGTTCCGGCCGCGGACGCTGGATGAACTGGACAGAAAGAGGAAGATGCTCTGTCCGGAGTGCCAGGAGGCGCTTGCGGAGCGGAAAGAGAGATGACTGCAAAGGATCGGGTTTCTGGGAGTGATCTCCGGCGATCGTCCTTATGACGGCTGCGGATAACTCCTACCAGGAGCGCCTGCAGGCGCTCAAGAGGAAGGAGCGTACAGATCCGACCAAACAAAAGTATTAAACGAAACCTCCGGAAAACCTAGGAGTGATTTACATGGGATACTCTTCTGCCTTAATCCAGCGAAAGTACAGAGATATCGTCGGGAGGCGCTATGAGTCGGTCCTCAAGGAGTACGGCGAGTTTCTGCTGGCCGACGAGGAGATGCTCGTCCCCGAGGTCCGGTCGATCCTGGTGCCGCTCGACCACTTCGTCCACGAGATCACCGATGAAGCCATCGACGTCCTCTCCGCCTACGATGCCACCATCTCGCTCGCCTACATCACCGATGCCGGGGTAGTCGAACTCGTTGAGCAGACGCTTGACCGTGCATCAATGGAGGAGTTCCAGGCAAAGAAAGAGGAGTACGGGCAGAAACTGCTCGAACGAGCCGTGGCAAAACTCGAAGAACACGGTTTTTCAACCCAGACAAGGATGTTTGTCGGGCATAAGGGCGACGATGTTGTCCTGATGGCGAAGAATCACGATATTGTCGCGCTCTCCCGGCGTTATGCCGATGGTGAATCGGCCGATCTCTCGATCAGCCCGACCGTCCTGCGCATCTGCCAGCGGGTGGAGATACCAGCTCTCATCTACTGACAGGTGCGTGGATGGATACGATTGCACTGATTGCAGTAGCGGTCTTTCTCTTCACCTACGCCCTCATCATCGACGAGCGGATCCACCGGGCAGTTGCCGCCATGATGGGAGCGGCGGTCGTCGTCTTCATCGGGATCGTTACCTGGGAGGGACTCCTCGAGCATATCGACTTCGGGACCATCTTCTTACTCCTCGGGATGATGATCATCGTCAATACCGCCCGTGGCAGCGGTCTCTTTGAGTATATCGCAATACGTACGGCGAAACTCGCAAAAGGGAGTCCTATCAGGGTCATGATCCTCTTTGCGATCGTGACCGCGGTCGTGAGCGCGTTCCTCGACAACGTCACCACGGTCCTCCTCCTCACCCCGATGCTCCTTTACGTCGCAAGGGTGATGAACCTCAACCCCGTCCCGTTCCTCGTCACGGAGATCTTCGCCTCCAATGTCGGCGGGGCCGCGACGCTCATCGGCGACCCGCCGAACATCATGATCGCATCGTCAGCAGGACTGACGTTCAATGAGTTCCTGATTCACCTTGCCCCCATCATGGTCGTCGACATGGTGCTCCTCATCGGGCTGATGTACCTCATCTACGGCCGATCCATGAAGGTGAGCCCGGATGAACGGCAGGAACTGGTCCGGACGCTCGACAGTCTCGATGAACGGGCAGCGATCGTCGACCGGTCGCTCTTCAACAAGTCGGTGGCCGTCATCGTCTTTGTGGTCCTCCTCTTCTTCATCCACGATCGGATCGGGGAGATTCTGCACGCCGTCCTGCCGTTCGTCGATCCGGCGATGGGGCTTGAACCTGCGGAGGTGGCCCTCATCGGGGCGGCGATCCTCCTCTTCTGGAGCAGGCAGTCCCCGGAGGAGATCTTTGAGAAGATCGAGTGGCCGGCCCTCTTCTTCTTCGGCGGGCTCTTCGTC
>NZ_DAOSET010000040.1:0-21038 GCF_035363275.1 Methanoculleus sp.
GTCTGCATCAAGGTGGACCGCGAGGAGCGGCCGGATATCGACCAGGTCTACATGGCGGCCGCCCACGCGCTGACGGGAACGGGGGGGTGGCCGCTCACCATCTTGATGACTTCCGACAAAAAACCGTTCTTTGCAGCGAGTTACATACCAAAAGAGAGCCGTTACGGGATGACCGGGCTCCTCGACCTCATCCCCCGGATCAGCAAGGTCTGGCAGAGCCAGCGTCAGGACCTCGAGAACGCCGGCGGTCAGGTGATGGAGGCGCTCCAGGGCGCGGCCCGCACCCCGCCGGGGGAGAGCGATCTTGACGAGGCCGTTCTCGATGAGGCCTACGAGACCCTCTTCCGGGTCTTCGACGGTGAGAACGGCGGGTTTGGGGACGCACCCAAATTCCCGACTCCGCACAACCTCATATTCCTGCTCCGTTACGGGAACCGGACCGGGAAGGAGCCGGCCTACACGATGGTCGAGAAGACGCTGCACGCCATGCGGCGGGGCGGGATCTTCGACCAGGTCGGCTACGGGTTCCACCGCTATTCGACGGACGCCGAGTGGTTCGTCCCGCACTTCGAGAAGATGCTCTACGACCAGGCGCTCCTGGTGATGGCATATACGGAGGCGTATCTTGCGACGGGAAGGGAGGAGTTTGCCCGGACCGCACGGGAGACGATCGCCTACGTCCTGCGGGACATGACCGATCCTGCCGGCGGGTTCTACTCGGCGGAAGATGCGGACAGCGAGGGCGAGGAGGGGAAGTTCTACCTCTGGACGAAAGACGAGATCGTCGGGGTCCTCGGGGAAGACGACGGCGAACGGTTCTCGCGGGTCTTTAACGTCACGGAGCCGGGGAACTACCGGGAGCAGCCGGGCGCGAGGCGGACGGGCAAGAACATCCTCCGCATGCGCCGGCCGCTGGCATCCTGGGCTCACGAGTTCTCGATGTCGGAGGAGGACCTCTCCTGGTTCGTGGAAGGCGCCCGGCAGAGGCTCTTTGCAGCCCGCGAGAAGCGGGTCCGCCCGGCAAAGGACGACAAGATCCTGACCGACTGGAACGCCCTGATGATCGCGGCTCTTGCCAAAGCCGCCCGGGCCTTCGACGACCCGGCGTACCTGGCGGCGGCGGAGAAGGCGACGGCATTCGTCCTCGAGAACCTCCGGCGGCCGGACGGGCGGCTCCTCCATCGCTACCGGAACGGCGAGGCCGGTCTTGCCGCGACCCTCGACGATTACGCCTTCATGCTCTGGGCTCTCATCGAGGTCTACGAGGCGTCGTTTGCCCCCCGCTATCTCAGGACCGCCACCGAACTCGCCCGGGACCTCGTCGCCCGCTACCGGGACTGCGAAGGCGGGGGGTTCTTCTTCACCCCCGACGACGGGGATGCTCCCGTCCGGCAGAAACCGGTCTACGACGGGGCGATCCCCTCCGGCAACAGCGTGGCCATGCAGGCCCTCTTTGCTCTCGCACGGATGACGGCGAACCTCGAACTCGAGGAGACGGCCGACCGGATGAAGTTCACCTTTGCCGGGACCGTCCGCAAAAGCCCTGCCGGCCACACCCACTTCCTCACCGGTCTTGAGTTCATGCTGGGGCCGAACTTTGAGGTGGTCGTCACCGGGATGCCGGGCGCTGAGGATACGACGGCGATGGTCCGTGCCATACGTTCACGGTATACGCCCGATTCCCTCGTCATCTTCCGCCCGTCCGGGGAGGAGAGACCGGAGATCGTGGAGGTCGCCGGATTCACCCGGGATATTGTGATGATCGAGGAGAAGGCGACGGCATACGTCTGCACCAACTACGCCTGCGACATCCCGACGACCGATATCGATGAGATGCTGCGGCTCATGAGGTCGCGGGAGAGGTCGCCGGAGCCGATCGTCTGACGGCGAGATCCTGTGAGAGGCTCTACGTTGTTGCGAAACGGGGTCGATATGAAAAGTGTGAATGCCCTTACGGGCGCAATGCGGAGGGATGCGGCGGCGGGCAGACGGACCCTCTCCGGCATCACGAGCTGGAACGGCGGTGCGCACTCGACCACGATCGTCCGGAACTTCGCCATCCCGGCCGACGAACCGGCCGTCGTCGGCGGGACGAACCGGGGGCCGAGCCCGACGGAACTGGTGCTCACGGGGCTTTCCGCCTGTATCGCGGTCGGTATCGCCTATAGCGCGGCCGAAGACGGGATCGAGGTCGACCTGATCGAGATCGACGTTGCGGGCGACCTCGACCTCGGGGGATTCCTTGAAGTGCGACGGGCCGAAGGGCCGGAGCTTGAGCATCGAAGGTGCGATTCGCGACAGGATATCTACCCGGGTCTTGAAGAGATCCGCCTGACCGTCCGGGTGGACGCCGACGCCCCGCGGGAGAAGATCGAGGAACTCGTGGACCACGCCTACCGGCGCTCGCCGGTCGCGGCAGCGCTCGGGGAGAGGGTGCCGATCAGGGTTTGTATCGAGTGGGAGGAGGCGAAGGCGAGATGAGGGAGCGGTCAGCCCTTATATCCACCCACCTCCTCTTACGTGCGGGAGCCTGCCCGGGGCCGGCTGACCCGACCCCGTTCTTTTCAGCACCGACAACCACGATCCGCCCGCATTGTTCTACATCGCCGGAGCGGCGTAAAGAGGCTCCTCCTTCACCAGCGGATAGTTCGCCGCCTCCCACCCGACGGTGCCCCCGAGCAGGTTGATGACGTTCGCAAAACCGTGCTTCTCGAGGATGCTTGCCGCAAGGCTCCCCTTATACCCGACATCGCAGTGGACGACGACCTGCTTATCCTCCGGGATCTCCGCGAGGTGCTCTTCGAGGTGCCCGACGTAGATGTGGTGGGATCCCCGGATGTAGCCGTCCTCCTCCCGGTGGTTGACGTTCCGCACATCGAGGACCCAGATTGAGGGGTCGTCCAGGTGCTCGGCAAGGTCCGCAGGGGACCAGATGCCGGCCCGCTCGATGCTCTCACCCTGCTTGAACCAGGCGGCAAACCCCCCGGCGAGGTAGCCGGATATATTGTCATAGCCGAGCCGGACGAAGTGGCGCACCACGGTGTCCAGGTCCAGGTTGAAGTCGTCTACCAGGACGATCGGATCCTCGTAGTTCAGGTAATAGCCCATGTAGAGGGAGAGGCCCTGCCGCCAGATGTTCAGGGTGCCCGGGATATGCCCGCCGGCGAAACTCGTCGGCGACCGGATATCGACGATCTGGGCCTTCCTGTCGAGGAGAGAGCGGATCTCCCGGGCGGAGCAGGGCCGCAGGTTTGGGAGGTTGTAGATCAGGGGCGGACCCTCCCGGTTGAGGTTCCGCATCATCACGAAGTACCGGGGTTCGTAGAGCCGTTCGTGCACCTTGCGCTCGACGAACTCTTCCTCTTCCACCGAGAGCAGCCGGTTCGTCGCTTTCTCGTAGCCGATCGTCGTATACTCCCGGTCGCTGATATTCCCGCCGCAGACAGACCCTGCGCCATGGGCGGGGCAGACGATCACCCCGTCGGGAAACGGGAGGAGTTTCTCGTGCAGGCTCGCATAGAGCATCTCCGACATCTCCCGCCGCTTATCCGCGCCGGCAAGATCGGTCCTGCCCACGTCCCCGGCAAAGAGGGCGTCGCCGGTAAAGACCATCAGCGGGTCGTCGGAGACCGACCGGTCGCGGAGGAGGAGGGATATGCTTTCTACGGTGTGGCCCGGGGTCTCCAGGACCTCGAACTCAAGCGGCCCGACCCGGAAGGCCTCTCCCTCCCGGACGCCGGTACCGAACCCGAACTCCTCCCGCGCCCCGTGCAGGATCTCCGCGCCGGTCGGCCGGGCGAGCTCGCGGGAACCGATGACGTAGTCCTCGTTCTTGTGCGTCTCGAAGATCTTCGTGATCTTCATATTCTCGCGCTCGGCGATCTTCGCGTAGATCAGGCAGTCGCGTCTCGGATCGATCACCACCGCCTCTCCGCCCGCCCCGATGATGTATGAATTGTGAGCAATAACATCGGACTTAATCTTCTCAAACAGCATCCGTATGCATCTCCTCGGCGGGGTTCCGCCATTCGTTCCGATCTGCCGGAACGTGGGAGAAACATAAAAGGTTTCCGGAAATACAGGAGGGGAACGGGCATTACCGCCCGCCGCCCGGACACTGTCCGTCACGGGGTGGGCGGGACTGCTCACCCGGCCGTGCGGTCCTGACCGAAAGGATGCTCCCTACCGCCTTGAACGCATCCTCAAGCTCCTCGAAGTTCGGGATCCGGCAGCCCCGGAGGATGTGCAGACCGCTCCGGATACTGTCGCCGCCGAGCATGCAGCCCACCACCATCTTCTCCGTGTTCCGGGAGAGCCGGACGATCTCGTTTGCAACGTGTGCCGGATCGACGAGCGTTGTCGGCACGGCGATCACGAAGACGATGTCCCAGAACTCCTGGTGCCGGATCAGCACGTTAAAGAGGGCGGCGAACCGCTCGGCGTCGGCGTCCCCGAGGATATCCATGGGGTTTGAGTGGTTCCAGAACGGGGGCAGGAACGCGTTGAGGTCGCGGAGCACATCCTCCGGGAGGTCGACCATATCGATCCCGTGCAACTCGGCGTAATCGGAGGCGAGGACGGCGAACCCGCCCGCACTGGTGACGGCGATCGCCCGCTTCCCCTGCGGGTAGCCCTCGGACGCCAGGAGCTCGGCCAGGTTGAAGGCATCCCGCAGGCTCCGGGCCGGGATCACTCCCGCCTGCTGAAACGCCGCGACGTAGATGTCGTAACTTCCGGCAAGCGAGCCGGTATGGGACGACGCCGCGGCCCTGCCCTTCCGCGACGACCCGGACTTCACCGCCACCACCGGTTTTCGCCCGGCGACCTCGCCGACGATCTGCATAAACCCGCGCCCGTCCTGGATCTCCTCGACGTAGAGGGTGACCGACCGGGTCTTCTCGTCCTGCTCGGCAAACCGGAGGTAATGCTCAAACCCGAGATCCGCCTGGTTGCCGACGCTGATGACGCTGGAGAACCCGAACTCCTCCGGAAGGCTCCAGTCGACGACGGTGGTGATGATCGCGCCGCTCTGGGAGATGAAAGCCACATCGCCCGCCCGCGGCGAGACCGGGTCGAACGTGGCGTTGATCCCCATATGAGGCATCATCACCCCGAGGCAGTTCGGGCCGATGATCCGGATCCCGTATTTCCTGGCGATCGCCACAACCTCCTCTTCGAGGGTCGCGCCGGGGCCGCCGATCTCGCGAAATCCGGCGGTGACGATGACGGCGAGCCGGACACCTTTCTCCCCGCACTCCTCCATCACCCCCGGGACGAGGCGGGCGGGGACGGCGATGACTGCCCAGTCGACCGGGCCCGGGATATCCACAACAGAGGGGTAGGCCTTCCGTCCGAAGACCTCGGCCCGGGCCGGGTTGACCGGGTAGAGGTCGCCGGGGAAGGAGAGCAGGTTCCGGAGGACGGAGTAGCCCACCTTCTTGGGGCTTGCGGAGGCACCGATCACGGCGATGGAGTTCGGGTAGAAGAGGTCCGGGGGCGCCCGGATGCTGAGGCGGGCGGCGGCGCCCCCGGTGGTATCCCCGACGATGATCCTCGCATCGACGACGCTGGCTCCTTCTTCGTAGAGGATGACCGGGTTCAAGTCGAACTCCCGGATCCGGGGGTCCTCGATGAAGATGCGTGCCATCGCCGCGATGATACGGACGAGCGCCCCCTCGTCCTTCGGCGGCTCCCCCCGGTACCCCCGGATGAGCCGGTAGCCCTCGATCTCGCGGATCATTGCCCGGATCTCGTCGTCACTCGCGGGAAGGACCCGGATCGAGACGTCCTCCAGGAGCTCCACCAGTTTCCCGCCGAGGCCGAACGTGATGACCTTCCCGAACGACGGGTCGGTCTTCCCGCCGATCAGGACCTCGAGCCCCTCCGGCATCTGCTTCTCGACGATGATGCCGGTGACCGTCGCCTCCGGAGCACGGGCAGTGCTGTTCTGCAGGATCGTGCGATAGGCTTCTTCGGCGTCATCCGGCCCCTCGATCCCGGTGACAACCCCGCCGACGTCGCTCTTGTGGACAATCTGCGGTGAGATGATCTTCATGACGACCGGGTAGCCAATCTCTCCCGCCGCAGTCCGTGCATCCCCGGCGCTGGTGGCGAGGTGATGGGGCGGCACGGGTATCCCGCATGCTTCCAGCAGGCGGTATCCTTCAGATTCGGTTAACATCCTCTCCGGCATGCGTATCCCTCAACCGTATCCCGCTCATGCGACCCGGACACGACCGGTCTCCCTGTCAGGGGAATTGGTCCGACCGCCCATAATAGTTATCCACCTTCCCGCGCCCGGGGGTCAAGGTCCATGCACCGGCCCTGGTAGTACAAATGGGAAATACATCATATATCGTAGGTCGTAATTCGATAACTATAATAAAGTGTGTTACGAGTACAGATATTTGTATGTTATCGCCCCGATACACCGGATTGCTCACGGCCGTGGTGCTTGCGGCCCTCGTTCTCGCCATGCTCGCCGCCGGGTGTACCGGCACCGATACCGATCCAGCCGTCGTCCAGGGCGGCACCGGCCAGACCGCCGCGGTCATCGACGGATTCGGCCGGGCGGTCACCGTCGCGTCGTCCCCGGAGAGCGTCGTCTGCTCGGGCTCAGGGTGCCTCCGCTACCTCGTCTATCTCCAGGGCCGGGACCTCGTCGTCGGCGTCGACGACCAGGAGAAGAAAGAGCAGGTGAGGGAGGGCCGTCCCTATGCCCTCGCCCACGGGTCACAGTTCAAGAACCTCCCCCTGATCGGCGAGTTCCGGGGCAAGGACGACCCCGAGAAGATCCTCGGCATAGGCCCGCAGGTCGTCTTCAAGACCAGCGTGGCCGGAGCAGCGCACGGGACCAGTATTGCCGAGGCCGACAAACTCCAGAGGAAGACCGGCATCCCGGTCGTAGCGCTCCCCTACGGCTCGCTCACGAACGACGCCGAGAAGGCCGAGGTGTACGGGACCCTCCGCACGATGGGGCAGGTTATCGGGAAGGAGGACCGGGCCGAAGAGGTGATCGCCTACATCGAGGCGACGGTGGCCGACCTCGAGCGCCGGACCGGCGATATCCCCGAGGCTGAGCAGAAGAGGGTCTACGTCGGCGGGGTCTCTTCATCAGGAGCCCACGGCATCGTCTCCACAGAACCGTCCTACCCGCCGTTCTCCTGGGTGCACGCGAAGAATGTCGCAGCAGGCCTCGGCACCGCCCACGCCGACGTCGCGAAAGAGGCGCTCGTCGACTGGGACCCCGAGTATATCTTCATAGATGCCGGCACGACCCAGCTGGACAACGGCGGGGCGATCGGCGAGCTGAAGACCGACCCCGCGCTCCAGGGGCTCTCTGCCGCGAAGGAGGGCCGGGTCTACGGCGTTCTTCCGTACAACTTCTATTACACGAACTACGAGACCGTGCTTGCCGACGCCTACTTCATCGGGAAGACCCTGTACCCGGACCGGTTCGCCGAGATCGACCCGGCGGAGAAGGCGGACGAGATCTACACGTTCTTTGTTGGAAAACCGGTCTTTGCCGAGCACAACAGCGAGTACCAGAACCTCGGCTTTGCGGAGATCCCGCTGTAAGCCCGGGTCCGGGCAGGAGGAGATGACGGGATGCACTTTGCAGACGGGGCCATCCCCGCAGACTACCAGGGATACGTGCGGAAGAAACGCCTCTGGATACTCGGGGGGACCGTCCTCCTCTTCCTCCTCCTGATCGTCTCCATATCGATCGGTGCGGTCAACATCCCCCCTTACGATGTCTTCCTCTCGATCGCAAACGGCATCGTCGACCGGATCAACGCGCTCCTCCACCCCGGCGCCGCCGTGAGCACGACGAGCACGGACCTGATCGTCTGGAACATCCGCCTCCCGCAGGCGCTTGCCGCGATCGTCGCCGGTATCGGCCTCTCGGTGGCCGGCGTCGCCATGCAGTCGATCCTCCGAAATCCGCTCGGATCCCCGTTCACGCTCGGGATATCGAACGCCGGCGCCTTCGGGGCTGCCGTCTCGGTCATCGCGGCACCGGACAGATGCAGTCGACGATCGCCGACGCCGTCACCCTCAACAACCCCTACCTGACGACGATCGTGGCGTTCCTCTTCTGTCTCCTTGCGACGCTGGTGATCCTCCTCATATCCCGGATACGCGGGACGTCGCCCGAGGTGATGGTGCTTGCCGGCGTCGCGCTCTCCTCCCTCTTCACGGCGGGGACGATGTTCCTCCAGTACTTCGCCGACGACACACAGCTTGCCGCCGTCGTCTTCTGGGCGTTCGGCGACGTCGGAAGGGCCAGCTGGCAGGAACTCGGCATCATGACCCTCGTCGTCACGGCGGCCACGCTCTACTTCATCGCAAACCGGTGGAACTACAACGCGATCGATGCCGGCGACGAGACGGCAAAGGGGCTCGGCGTCAGCGTCGAGAGGGTCCGGGACGTCGGGATGGTCGTTGCGGCGCTCGTCTCTGCCGTCATCGTCTCGTTCCTCGGCGTCATCGGCTTCGTGGGCCTGGTCTGCCCGCATATGGTCCGGAGGGTCATCGGCGACGACCAGCGCTACCTGATCCCGGGTTCCTGCGTGGCGGGGGGGCTCCTCCTCCTCGCCTCGGATACGGTCGCCCGGGTCGTCGTGGCACCCTATGTCCTTCCGGTCGCCGTGCTGACGGCGTTCCTCGGCGCACCGGTCTTCATCTATCTGCTTGTCGTGGGGTACCGGCGATGATCCTCGATGTCAACGGCGTGGACTTCACCTACCGGAGCACGCCGGTCCTCCGGGAGATCACGTTCGACCTCGCTCCGCGCCAGGTCCTCGCGATCCTGGGCCCGAACGGTGTCGGCAAGACGACGCTCTTGAAGTGCATGAACGCCATCCTGCGGCCGAAGGCCGGGTCCGTCCTCGTCGGGGGGATGGATCTCCTCGAGGCAGACCGGATGGAGATCGCGCGAAACGTGGGCTACGTCCCGCAACGGTGCGAGGCGGGCCGGATGACCGTCTTCGACGCCGTTCTCCTCGGCCGGCGGCCGCATATCGGGTGGAACGTGACGGAGACGGATATCCGGATCGTCGAGGCGGCTATCCGGATGCTCCGCCTCGAAGACCTCTCGCTCCGGCACATCGACGAGATGAGCGGCGGGGAGCTCCAGAAGGTGAGCATCGCGCGGGCGCTTGTGCAGGAGCCCCGGGTGCTCCTCCTCGACGAACCGACGAGCAGCCTCGACCTGAGGAACCAGCTCGAGATTCTCGGGATCGTCCGGCGCGTGGCGGAAGAACACAACGTCGCCGCCGTGATGACGATGCACGACCTCAACATGGCGCTCCGCTACGCCGACCGGTTCATCCTCTTAAAAGGCGGCGTCATCCACGCTGCCGGAGGGCCCGAGGTGGTGACGCCGGAGAGTATCGGGGCGGTCTACGGCGTCCCGGTCACGGTCGAGCGGTATAACGGGTTTTCCGTTGTCGTCCCCCTCGCACCGGAGGGGGACTGACCGGAAGCCGGCTGCCGTGAAGGCCTCCGGGAACCTATAAACTCCCCGCCGCCGATACACCCGCCGGCCATGGTGCTCGAGATGTTCATCGAGATCGTGGAGACGGCCCTCGGGTCATTCGGGGCGCTCTTCATCGTTTACGGCGCGGTGATCGCGATCGTCGAACTGCTGGCGCGGGAGACGCGCCTCAGGGAGATGAGTTACCACGACATCCGGTGGGCGTTTACCACGCGCATCCTTATCGGCCTTGAGTTCTTCGTCGCCGCCGACGTCCTGAAGACGATCCTCGAACCGACGCTCCAGGACCTGGTCATCCTCGGGTCGCTCGTCACCATCAGGACCGTCGTGAGTTACTTCCTCGGGAAGGAGGTGAGCGAGCTCCCGGAAGACAGGAAGATGTGAGAAAGGGCGGAGGGCCCGGAACGTACGGTCACTTGCCTCTCCGATTCCGGACCGTGACCAGGCGCTCGTGTGCTCTCGCGACAACCCGCTTTGAGTTCCCGAAGGTGATCGTATGCAGCGCTTCGCCGTAGGGGAGCCAACGGTAGGCGATATGCTCGTCGGAGAGCGTCACTTCCTCCTCCGGGGTCTCGATCAGGAAGTAGATGACCTCTTTATAGACCGTGCGCCCGCGGCGCTGGAAGAAGTAGTGGATCTCCTCACGGAACCCGGGGACGAACGCGGCCCGGGTGATCCCGGTCTCCTCCTCCAGTTCGCGGAGTACGGTCTCCACCTCGCTCTCGCCGCGCCTGCCGTGCCCTTTCACCAGGTCCCAGTGTCCGGCCCCATACTGCAGGATGAGGTACTGGAGATCCGTATTCCACCGGACGACGACCGCCCCACATGACCGCTCTTTTGCCATTCTTCCCTCAGTCTTCTATCGCTGATCCTCCTGCTCCCGCCAGTTCACGCCTGATCACGCGGAAATCCTCTTCCAGGGACTCCCGGTATCCCGGATTGTAGAGCGCAGCGGCGGGGTGGAGGGTGGGGATGAGGCGGACCGGGTGACCGAAGAGGAGGCCCCGGTAGACCGTCCCGCGGATCTCCGTGATCCGGTCGAACCGGACCGGCAGGAAGGAGAGAATATACCTGCTCGAGTGCCGGCCGAGCATCACGATCACCTCCGGCGCGACGAGCCGGATCTGTTCCTCAAGATAGGGGGTGCAGGCCAGGATCTCCTCGTCCCGCGGGTCACGGTTCCCGGGCGGCCGGTGCTTGACGATGTTCGCGATGAAGACGTCGTCTCGCGCAAGACCGATACCCGAGAGGAGGCTATCGAGGAGTTTTCCCGCCCGCCCCACAAACGGCCTCCCGGTGAGGTCCTCCTGCATTCCCGGCGCTTCGCCGATGAGCATGAGGTCGGCCCCGGGGTTCCCCTCCCCCGGGACCGCATGGTGGGTGTTCTCCCAGAGAGGGCACTTCCGGCATTCGCCGATGACAGCGGCAAGCCTCCCTACCGCTGCCTCTCTCTCTGTCTCCCACTCCATGTTCACACTATAGACGATAACTCGTATAACCTTCTTACGCATTGGATTTGTCGCCGGCGACGAACTCCAGCACCCCCGTCGTGCGCGTGATGATACACGGGGCGACCGGCATCCCGTCCCTTCGTGACGGGCAGATCCGTCCTCCGGCGTCTATGCACGGCAGTAACCGTGAAGGCACGGGTCCGGACGCAAAGACGCTTCGCGGTTGCTCAAGCCACAGCCCTTCGGCCTGGGGCCGCTCACACCTGACGGTGCTCGAGCCACAGCCCTTCGGCCTGGGGCTCCTCACACCTGACGGTGCTCGAGCCACAGCCCTTCGGCCTGGGGCTCCTCACACCTGACGGTGCTCGAGCCACAGCCCTTCGGCCTGGGGCTCCTCAAACATTAATAGCACCGGAAGGAGATGTTATATAGGATTCATCCGTGAGCATACGGCCCGACCTCCCCTGAGCGTGGCCTAACCCGGATTTACAGAAGAATATGGGGCTGCAGGCTGAATGGAGCGTTTACACTATGAGTGATATGGATCGTCTCTGTTTTGATACGACAAAGATCGATAAGATACAGGAACTGCGCGGGCGCGGGGTGACGGTCTACCCCTACACCTTTGAGCGCAAGGATACCGTCGAGGAGATCCGGGAACGGTTCTCCGCAATCGGGCACGAGAAGAGCGAGGAGGCGGTCAGCACCGCGGGCCGCATCTACATCGTCCGCCAGCACGGCAAGACGATCTTTGCGGATATGGGAGACTCGTGCGGCAGGATACAGCTCTATCTCCGGAAGAACGACCTCGGCGAGGAGCAGTTCGAGTTGTTCAAGCAGTATGTCGACGCGGGCGACATCATCGGCGTCGTCGGCCACGTTTTCCGGACAAAGATGGGGGAGATCACCATCTGGGTCGACCGGTTCGAGCTCCTCACGAAGTCGGTCTGCCCGCTCCCGGAGAAGTTCCACGGGCTCAAGAACGTCGAGACCCGCTACCGGCAGCGCTACCTCGACCTGATCATGAACGACGAGAGCCGCGAGACCTTCCGGACCCGGAGCAGGATCATCGCGCTCCTCCGGCAGTTCCTCTTCGAGCGGGAGTATCTGGAGTTCGAGACGCCGACCCTGCAGCCGATCTACGGCGGCGCGAACGCCCGGCCGTTCACCACCTACCACAACGCCCTCGACCAGAAACTCTACCTCCGGATCGCCCCGGAACTCTACCTCAAGCGCCTGGTCGTCGGCGGGTTCGACAAAGTCTTTGAGATCGCGAAGAACTTTCGGAACGAAGACATCGATACCAACCACAACCCCGAGTTCTCGATGGTGGAGATCTACGAGGCCTACCGCGACTACAACGACATGATGGACCTCACCGAGGAGATCTTCGCCCACCTTGCAGAGAAGGTCTGCGGGAACACGACCGTCCTGTTCGCCGGGCAGGATCTGGACTTCTCCCGCCCCTGGCGCCGCCTCTCGATGGAGGAGGCGGTGCGGGAGTACGCCGGTATCGATTTCCAGGCCATGAGCCTCGAAGAACTCCGTGCGTTCGGCCTCGAGCACTGCGTCGAGGGCTGCGAGAGCGCCACGACCCGGGGCGAGTACCTGGTGCTCTTCTTCGAGCACTTCGGCGAGAAGCAGCTCATCCGGCCGACGTTCGTCTACGACTTCCCCGTCGAGAACTCGCCGCTCGCAAAGAAGCACCGCACAAAGGAAGGGTTCACGGAGCGGTTCGAACTCTTCATCGCCGGGATGGAGATGGCAAACGGCTTCTCGGAGTTAAACGACCCCCTCGACCAGAAGGCACGGCTCGAACTCCAGGACGCGAAGCGCCGGCGGGGCGACCTCGAGGCGCAGATGATCGATTATGACTTCATCAACGCGCTCGGCTACGGGATGCCCCCGACGGGCGGCGTCGGGATCGGGATCGATCGCCTGGTGATGCTCCTCACCGGAAACGACTCGATCAAGGAGGTCCTCCTCTTCCCGCAGATGAAGACCATCCCCGGCTCGAACGGCTCGGAGCCGGAGCAGGACGGCGGCGAGGAGTAACCCCGCGCCGCCCTTTCCTCTATCATGAACGGACAGAACCGGGCCGCCATCCGCCCCGGGATGACGGTGGATATCGTGCTCAAACGCGACCAGAAGACCGGGAAGCGCACCCGCGGCGTCGTCGCCGAGATCCTGACGAACTCCTCCTTTCACCCGCACGGGATCAAGGTCCGGCTCCAGGACGGCCAGGTCGGCCGGGTCCAGGAGATCATCGGATAAGGGGCCTCAGGCAGCCTTCCTGAGCGTGAACCTGACGGCCGCCCCCAGGTCCGGCCGCCCTTCCACCCGGTCTTCCGCCCGGATCGTCCCCCCGTAGCGCTCGACAAGCATCCGGCAGATGTAGAGGCCGAGGCCCAGGCCGCTCTTTTCGCTCTCGCCCCCGCTGAAACGGTTGAAGAGGCTTCGTTTCCGTTCGTCGGGGATGCCCGGCCCGGTATCCTCGACAAAGGCCACGACATCATCCCTGCGCTCCTCGACACGGACGGCGATCTCGACTGCGGGGCCGCCGAACTTCGCCGCGTTGCCGATCAGGTTCGTGAAGATCTCGGAGATCAGGTCGTCAGCAAGGACAACGGCCGTGCTGCCCGGATACGCGATCTTTGCGTCCGGGTAGTGCTCGATCTCCCCCCTGATGACGGGGTCGAGCGCTATCGGCCGAAGGACGGTGGTCTCCTCCCGGATCTGCCTGATGGTATTGACGTTCCTGATGATCTCGATACTCTTGCCGAGGCTCTTCTGTATCTTCCCGGTATAACTCCGCGGCTCTCCCTCGAGTTCTTCCATGAGGAGCTCCGTGTAGAGGCTCGCGGTGTTCGTGGCGTTCTTAATATCGTGCGTCATGATATCGAGGTACAGGTTCGCCCTCTCCGTCGACTCCTGCAACTCGGCCGTGCGCTCGCGGACCTGCTCCTCCAGACTCTCGCTGTACTCCCGGACCATCTCCTCCGAGTCCTGGAGACGTCGCATCCCCGCTTTGAGGCTCGCGACCATCGTGTTGATGCTCCGCTCAAGCCTCATGACTTCGCGGGTCGCCGAAACCCGGATCGTGTGGTCAAGATCCCCATGCGCGATGATATCGACATCATCGATGATCTCCTCGATCGGGCGCGTGAGCCGGCGGGCAACCAGGAAGATGACCGCGCTGCAGAGAACGATCGCAAGGGCCGCAACGGCAGCACGGTAGTAGAGCATCCGGTCGAGCTGGCTCTGGATGAGCGCCGTGTTGTAGGTCAGCTCGACGACGACGCTCGGGTCCGAGGGGTAATCCGGGTCTTTTAAGTCGATGAAGAGGTACCGGATCTGCTTTCCGTGCTCGTCGCGAACCTCGTAATCGGTCCTTTTGGGGATGATCGTCCCGGTAAGGAGTGCCCGGGTCGCGGGATCGGGAGGTTCGTCACCCTCCCCGACAGGGTTGCCGAAGATGTCGTAGACGCGGATCGATTCGAGATACGGGTTTAAGGCAACAAACTCCTGCGCACTCTCCTGTGCACGCAGCCGGTTCCGTTCCTCCACGAACGCGCTCGGCACGAGCCCGATCTCAAGGAGGTACCGGTGGTCCGGCGTCGGCATATAGGCATACTTCCAGACCTCCCCGGTTGTGCGTTCGTACACCACGCGATCGGGCGAGAACCCGTTTCCCAGGCGCATCCGGGTGATCTCGGCGTAAAAGTCCGGGTTCTCTCTGAAATCAAGGCCCCGGTCGCGAGAGTTGGTGGTATACTCGACGACCCCCGACGCGTTGATGACGTAGAGGTCCATATCGCCCCCAAGCTGCTCTCTGAGCGCAAAGAGATCCATCTCTGCCGGGTTCCTCTCCGTCCGCTCGTACTCCTCGACAAAGAGAGCAAGCCCCCTCTCCAGCCGCAGGTTGAGGGAATCGTCGAAGAGCTTGAGGCCGGTGTCTACGTCCGTGATCGATTCCCGGATGCTCTTCTCGGTGACATTCTGGAGGGTATTCAGGTCGGCGGTCATCCTCGCCTCAGCCTGGATGTAGTCGTAGACGGAGAGGAGGCCGATGGTCGGGATGACGATAAGCAGGATGGCTATGATGAGGGTGGTCGCGAATGGCCGGTGCTCCGGAACCGGTGCGGGGGCGCTCGTCATAAGCCTCCATCGCGCGAGGGGATGAGGCGCGGAAGCGGGGGTTCAGTGCGCATCCCCCGGCCGGACCGGCCGCCCCGGATCGTGTTCACCCGCGAGAGTAGGGTCTCCATTTCAGCACTCACACATGGAGATCATCCCACCTAAATCTTCGTGCGAAGGGAACCTCTGATTGTGAGGGAACCAGTCGGAATGATGGGAGAACGATAGGATAGTCCGGGCGGCGGCTACTCCCGCGGCGCCTTCCGGAGCATGAACCGGATCGCCGCGCCCAGGTCCGGCCGGCCGTCCACCCGGTCTTCTACCCGGATCGTCCCGCCGTAGCGCTCGACAAGCATCCGGCAGATGTAGAGGCCGAGACCCGTCCCCGCCGCCATGTGGTCACCCCGGCTCAGCCGGCCGAAGAGCCGGGGTTTCACGTCGTCGGGGATCCCCGGCCCGCCGTCCTCGACCGAGACCCGGACGAACTCGCCCTCGTCCTCAACCCGGATGGCGATCTCGACTGCGGGGCCGCCGAACTTCATCGCGTTTCCGATGAGGTTCGCAAAGACATCAGAGAGGAGGCCGTCGGCAAGGACTTCAATCGGCCGGCCCTCGTAGCGGATCGCCGGCTGATCCGCCACCTGCGTCCGGATCACCGCATCAAGGTCCACTCGCGTCAGTGCCGCCCCGGTCTCCCTGACCCGCCGGAGCGTGACGACGTTGCCGATGATACCGGAACTCTGCTCAAACCGCGCGAGCATCTTCCTCGCCATCTCCTGCCGCTCCCCGTCGAGCACGTCGACTAACACCTGGGTATATCCGATGGCGATGGTGTTTGCGTTGTTGATGTCGTGGACCATGATATCCAGGAAGAGCGCTGCCGCCCGGTTGGACTCCTCCAGGTCGGCCGTCCGCTCCCGGACCTGCTCCTCGAGCCGGGCGCTGTACTGCCGCGAAGTCGCTTCAGACTCCTGGAGCCTCCGGATGTTCTCCTTGAGGGAGTCGACCATGGCGCTGATGCTCTTCGAGAGACGGGCAAACTCGGTCCCGGCGGGGAGACGGATCCGGTGATCGAGGTCGCCGCGGGCGATCCGGTTGACGTCGTCGGCGATCTCCCGCACCGGCCGGGTGATCCGCCGTGAGACCGGGATCGCGATGCCGCAGGCGACAAGGCTCGCCAGGATCACGATGAAGGCATGGCTGAACCGCATCTCCGCGAGCCGTGCGTCGAGAGGAGCGGTCGTGGAGGTCAGCTCGACGATCCGGCTCGCATCGGAGGGGTAGCGGGGATCGGAGAGGTCGACAAAGATATACCGGGTGATCGTCCCGGCAACCGAATCGGTCAGCGTCCGATCTTCCTTCGTCTCGAAGACCTCCACGGCGACCGGGTTGACGGCCGGGACGCCTACCGGGTCGACCGGGTCGGTCACGTTGATGAGCCTCCCATAGCAGTCGAAGATCCGAATCCCCGTGACTGCCGGGTGCAACCGCACGAGTTCCTCTCGCAGGGTCTGGTAGCGGGGATCGTAGCGGTCGATATCGGTCGAACTGCAGACGAGACCGAGCTCGAAGAGGTAGCGGTGATCGGGCGAGGGCATATACGCGTACTTCCGCAATATCCCGCCTGCCGGCTCCGCAACGACCCTGTCGGCCGCAAAGGCGTCGCCGAGCCGGAGTTCCGTTATCCGGTCGTAGAAGTAGGGGATCTCCCGGAAGTCGAGGCCGAGATCGGGAGCGTAGGTGGTGTACTCGATGACCCCGCTTGCGTTGATGATGTAGATGTCCATCTCCCCGCCGATCTCCTCTTTGAGCGCGATGAGATCCATCCTGCCCGGGTCACTCCCCGCCCGTTCGTATCCGGCGAGGACCAGGCCGAACCCGTCCTCCATCCGCTGATCCAGCGTGCCGTCGAAGAGCCGGAGACCCGCATCCACGAGAGAGAGCGACTGGACGACACTCTTTTCCGTCTGCTCCCGAAGCAGGTCCTCCCCGGCAATCAGTTCCTGCTCGACCTGCTGGTAGTCCAGGACCGTAACGAGCCCGATCGCCGGGAGCGTGATCAGGATCATGGCGAGCGCGAGATACGTGCCGAAGCGGCGGGGGCGGACCCCGCGGCCGTGCCCGCCCGTCATGGCCCGTCTCCTGCCCCGGCCTTCCTGAGCGTGAACCGGATCGCCGCGCCCAGGTCCGGACGGCCTGCGACCCGGTCCTCCGCCCGGATCGTCCCCCCGTAACGCTCGACAAGCATCCGGCAGATGTGGAGGCCGAGGCCCGTCCCGGCCGCACGGTGCGTGCCCCGTTGCAGCCGGTCGAAGAGCCGGGGCTTCTCGGCATCCGGGATCCCCGGCCCGTTGTCTTCGACCGAGACCCGGACGAACTCGCCCTCGTCCTCAACCCGGATGATGATCTCGACTGCGGGGCCGCCGTGCTTCACGGCGTTGCCGATGAGGTTCGCGAAGACCTCAGAGAGAAGGTCGTCGGCGAGGGCAACGGCTGTGTTGCCCTGATAGGTGATCCTCGAGCCGGGAGCATGCTCGATCTCGCGCCGGATGACCCGGTCGAGGGCGACCGGGGCCGGCGACGGCAGGCCGCCCTGGATATGCTGGATGGTGTTGACGTTCCGGACGATCTCCATACTCTTTGCGAGCCCGATCTTTGCCTTTCGGAGGTACTCGGCTTCGGGCTGCCCCTCAAGCTCGGCGGCAAGGAGGTCGGAGTAGAGGTTTGCAACGTTGTTGGCGTTGTTGATGTCGTGCCGCATGATGTCGAGGAAGAAGGTCGCCATGCGGTTGGAATCCTCCAGGTCGGCCGTCCGTTCCCGGACCTGCTCTTCAAGGGTGTGGCTGTGCCGGATGATCTCCTCCTCCGATTCCCGGAGCCTCTGCATCGTCTCCTTGAGGGAAGCGACCATGGCATTGATGCTCTCGCCGAGATGTACGAACTCCTCGCTCCCGCCCACCCGGATAGGGTGGGAAAGGTCGCCGCCGGCGACGGCATCGACGTCCTCGACGAGGCTGCGCACCGGCCGCGTCAGGATGAATACGGCAACGGCAGAGAGGCAGCCGATGAGGGCAAACCCGATAAGCAGAATCCCGACCTGCCGGGCAAGCAGACCCGCGATCTTCTCCTCTGCGGCCTTCGTGGTGTAGGTCAGCTCGACGACCATGCTCATATCCGACGCGGCACCGCTGTCCGTCAGATCGACGAAGAGGTACCGGGTCAGTTCGCCTGCGGTGGCGTTCTCGGCTTCAAGCGTGGTCCTCTCCCGGTATGCCTGCCGGACCAGGGGCAGCCGCCGGTCGTCGTCGGGATGCGCTTCACCCGTGATCCGCTCGCCCAGGCAGTTGAATATCCGGATCCCCAGGATCTCCGGGTTCAGGTTCACCAGTTCCCGGACAGTATCCCCGTAGTTCAACGCCGTGCGATACTCGCAGAACTCGGATTCCACGAGGCCGAGCTCGAAGAGGCAGCGGTGATCGGGCGAGGGCATATACGCGTACTTCCGGAGTTCGCCGGCGGCAATCCCGGTGACGACCCTGTCGGCCGCGAAAGCGTCACCGAGCCGGAGTTCCGTTATCCGGTCGTAAAAGGAGGGGATCTCGCGGAAGTCGAGGCCGAGATCAGGAGCGTAGGTGGTGTACTCGATGACCCCGTTTGCGTTGACGACATAGATATCCATCCTGCCGCCGAGTTCCTCCCTGACCCGGAGGAGGTCCATCTCTGCCGGGTCACGTCCCGCCCGTTCGTATTCGGCGAGGACCGGACCGCATCCCTCCGCCATCTCGTGGTTTAAGGTGTTGTCGAAGAGTTTCAGCCCCGTATCCACCAGGAGGATCGAGAGAGTGACACCGGACTCGGTCTGGTTCCGGAACTCCCGGGTGTGTGTCTCCAGTTCCTGGCGAACCCCGACAGAGTCTACGAGCGAGATCAGACAGATGAGGGGGGCCATCGCGAGCAGGATCGCGAGCAGGAGGTAGAGCATGAAGGGGAAAGAATGCCGATCCGGCCTCTTTTCTGCCATTCAGTCATCGTCTCCGCTCTTCATGCCTCTGCTTCCTGTCGGGCTGGAACAATCTTAAAAGAGGGTATCCCTCGGAAATATTTAGCATGACCGATCTTTGCACGGAAATCCCGGTTCAGGAAACCAGGATCTCACAGCGGACCAATCAGCGTCAAGATCGCACGGTTGCGCGAGATACCCCTGCGGACGCCTGCACGTTGCACGAGGGCCGTATCATGGGAAAAAGAGAGTGCCGGGGCCGTGGATCACGGTCCCGGATGATATCGTGGGACGGTACGGTGATCTTACATCGGGGGCATGCCCATGCCGCCCATGCCACCCATGCCGCCCATCTCGTCCATGCCCGGACCGCCTGCAGGAGCGGCGGACTTGGATGCGGCGATGACGTCGTCGATCCGGAGGATCATGATAGCAGCCTCGGCGGCGCTGGAGACCGCCTGGGTCTTCACCCGCAGGGGCTCGACGACACCGGCCTTGAGCATATCACCGGAGACGGCGTTGAAGACGTCAAGTCCCATGTACTTCGCATTCTTGCCGCCCTTCTCGTGGGATGCACGGAGTGCGACGAGCATGTCGATCGGGTCGAGACCTGCGTTCTCGGCAAGCGTTCTGGGGATGATCTCGAGCGCGTTTGCGAACGCCTCGATGGCGAGCTGGGCGCGTCCGCCGACGGTTGCGGCGTATTCCCGGAGCCGGAGCGAGAGCTCGATCTCGGGCGCACCGCCGCCGGCGACGAACTTCTTGTCCTCGACGGCAACGCTGACGACCCGGAGAGCGTCTTCCATCGCGCGGTCGAGCTCGTCGACAACGTGCTCGGTGCCGCCGCGAATGATGATCGAGACCGCCTTGGGATTGTCGCACTCGGTGACGAAGATCATCTCCTCGCCGGAGATCTTCTTCTCCTCGACGTTGCCTGCCTTGCCGAGCTCCTCGGCGGCGATGGCGTCGATGGAGCTGACGACAGCCGCACCGGTGGCGCGGGCGAGTTTCTCCATGTCGCTCTTCTTGACACGCCGGACGGCAAAGATACCGGCCTTGGCGAGGTAGTGCTGGGCGATGTCGTCGATACCCTTCTGGCAGAAGAGGACGTTGGCGCCGGAGGCGACGATCTTGTCGACGATGCCCTTGATCATCCGCTCCTCTTCATCGAGGAACATCTGGAGCTGGTCGGGGCTCGTGATGCTGATCTCGGCGTCGACCTCGGTCTTCTTGAACTCGACGGCGGCGTTTAAGAGCAGGATCTTCGCGTCGTTCACGACACGGGGCATCGCGGGGTGCACACGCTCCTTGTCGATGAGCATGCCTTCGACGATCTCGGAGTCCTCGATGGACCCGCCGACCTTCTTCTCGACCTTCACGAACTCGGTGTCGACGGCGCCGTCGGCGTCCGCGACCATCGTGATTGCCTTGACGACGAGCTCCGTGAGTTTCTCCTTTGCGGCCTCGGCGCCCTTGCCGGTCATGGCGGTGTCGGCGATCTTCCGGAGCAGCACCATGTCGTCGGGCCTGATGTCGACGGCGATATCGTTGAGGATATCCTGCGCTTTGTCGGCGGCCATGCGGTAGCCGTGAGCGATGACCGTGGGGTGCACGTCCTGGTCGAGGAGGTCCTCGGCACGCTTCAGGAGTTCGCCTGCGATCACGACAGCCGTCGTGGTACCGTCGCCGACCTCATCGTCCTGGGTCTTTGCGATCTCGACCATCATCTTTGCGGCAGGGTGCTCGATATCCATCTCTTTCAGGATTGTTACGCCGTCGTTCGTGATGACGACGTCGCCGATGGTGTCGACAAGCATCTTGTCCATGCCCTTGGGGCCGAGCGTTGTCCTTACGGCACTTGCGACGGCCTTTGCGGCAGCAATGTTGCCTGACTGAGCGTCACGACCGCGGGTACGCTGGCTACCCTCTTTCAGAATAAGGATTGGTTGTC
>NZ_DAOSET010000041.1:0-4363 GCF_035363275.1 Methanoculleus sp.
GTTTCCCTGATGCTTTTCAGGACATCGGTCTTCATCAAACCCTCCTTCTCACGGCTCATGAATATTTGATGAAAATAAGCATATATTTATTGTTGTTTGTCCGCGGAGGAATTTTCCGTTTCCAGATGCTTCACTGTCACCCCGAAGGGCAGTTGTTCGATCGAAACGCCCCCGGGAATTCCGGCAAGCGAGAGCCCGGAGAGCTCCGTCGACGAGCAGAGCAGGTGCTGCTCGGGATGGGTCCCCCGGCGAATATCGCAGGAGAGAACGATCTCCGGGGCGACTGAGACGACCATCGATAACCGCTTCGACCCGGGGTGGTCCTTCGGGAGGACGACGAGGGGGATATGGTATCGCCGGACCATCTCGAGCATCATGCGTGCCTGCTCGACAGGCCCGCCTTCCGGCATGGAGACGGCAATCAGGTCGTCGGGGTCGACTGCGAGGCAGTACTCGTCGTCAGGGACCTCGATGCAGAGTGTGAACCGGGAACCGGCGTTCCCCACAAGCAGAAAAGAGCGTTCTCCCTGGATGAGCAGGAGGTCCCCCCCGAGGGGTACGGTCATCCCGCCCGGCCCGGCGGGGGGGCTCCCGGAAGCGCCGCCTTCAGACTTCTTCGACATCTTCCGACTGGCAGCTCGGGCACATGGGCCGCTTTCCGACGCCTTTGAATCGCTCGCCGCACTCTTTGCACCGGTAACTTGTGCCCTTTACCCGCTCATCATCAAACTCGATATCGACAGGTCCACCAACTGTACACATCTGGCATCACCAGGAGAGAAGTGGGGGGCGGAGAATATAAAACCCTATCGCGGCACCCCGGGCGGGAGGGGGCGCGGAAGGTATAAGGGCCCTAGACAACGACGGTGAAGACCACGAGCGCGATGATGAGCATTACGGCTGCGTGTTTGACGCCCGCCCGGATCGACGCCTCCCCCATCTGCCCGGCGATCAGGCCGGAGAAGAGTGCCTGGATGAGGCACCCGTGGTAGAGGAGGCGTTCGAAGGTTATGATGGGGGTGTGCCCGATAGGCACTGCGGCGGCCACCGTGCCGCCGGTGGAGAGGGCGTTGACATCGGCCAGCACGGAGAGAAACTGGATATCGATGATGGTCACAACGAAGACGAAGACGATGAAGACCAGGTAGATGATGGCGGTGTAGATGAACATATCAGCCTCTCTCTCGCGCTTGAGGTTCTCCGAGATCGCTGCGTCGCGGGCTGCGATGTTCAGCACTTCACCGATAGATCCGGTCATCCGGCTCGCTGTCGTGATCAGGGTCACCGCCCGGGCGATGGTGGGGGTGCGTATCCGCTCCTCAAACCGCACGAGCGCCTCCTGGACGCTGGCACCCCACTCGATGTCACGCTTGACCTTCCGGATCTCGTAGGTCAGCACCCCGAGATCTGCCTTTACGAGGATCGAGATCGCCTGCGCGAGTGTCAGGCCCACCTGGTTTATTCCGGAGAGGCGATTGAGGAACTCGGGGATCGCCGCTTCGAGCCCCATCACCTTTCTCCGCCAGAACAGGTGAACGATGCCGAAAGGGAGAAGGACGATCAACAGCGCCACGATCATGTGGTCGTCCAGGACGTCGACGAGGATCTCGGGGTCGGCGTAGGCCGGGGTCGCAAGGACGGTGAGGAGGACGTACCCGAGCGCGACCGGCACCGTCACGTAGAACGTCCGGTTCGGTTCGACGAGGAACGCCTGGAGGGGGTGGCGCACGAAGGCCCGGATTTTCCGGACCCGATCGTAACGCTCCAGTTGCCGGGAAGACTGCTCGTCGCCGGTACGCTCCTCGACCCGGACGTCGGCGAACTCACGGAGCCAGCGTGCCTCGGTATACCGCTCGACGGTCTCGGTCTTGATCGAGATTGCGTCGATTGCAAGGATGAAGAAGAGCGACCCGACCGGGATGAGGAGGTAGATGACGATGGAGAGTTCCAGGATCGGCGCGCCGCTCATGAGACCCATGACGACCATGACGATGATGATAAAAAGCGGGCCGGCGACAAAGAGCGTCACATAGGCCTCGGCAGCCAGCTGGAGCGTGGAAAGAAAGGTCTTCTGCTCGAACCGGGCATCTTCCTGGTATATCCGCACCCGGGCATCAAGGAACCCGAGTACGTCTCCCCCGCTCTCGACCACGGAGATGAGGTCCTGAACGAACTCCCGCAGTTTCTCCGAAGGGGTTGTCTCCTGCAGGTGCCGGAGCGCCGTGATCTGGTCGTAGCCGAAGTAGTCGGTGTCCCGGACGACGCGGCGGAACTCGTGGGCTGCTTCACCGTAGACCGCCGAGTTCATACTGATCGCCCGGAAGATCCCCATCATCTCCGCCCCGCCCTGACGCATGGCGTACATGTAGGAGACGGCGTTATGGAGCAGCAGGTTGATCCGGGTTGCCCGGTTCTTCTTCAGGATGGACGGGTATCGCAGGAAGAAGACGTAGGCGGCGTAAGCGGTGAGGACGAAGATGACTGCGCTCGCGGCGACCTGCAAGAGATCGATCATGGCGTCCGTCTGGACGAACCCCGGCAGCCGGAGGGCAAAGACGTTGTAGACCCTGACCCTCACCTGCGGGAGAACTGCAAGATGCATCGCCAGGAACCCCAGAGTGGCCCAGAAGAGGCCGAAGAGCCCGGAGATGAGGAACGTTCGCAGGAGGTAGCGGTCAAGCGTCACCCCACTGTTCGCCGCAATGAGGTCCTCGTGGAGACCCCGGTAGCGCAGGGGGTCGCGTCCCACCCACCAGCGGACGAGTCGGCGGAACCGCGCGGCCGCGGGAAGCATCACCGGATCAACCCACCAAGGTCGTCGAGGGAGGCGAGCACCCGGTCAGGCTCGATCGCGAAGGCCTGGATGATCCGGGCAACCGCCCTGTAGTCTTTGATACCCTGCTCGCGCATCGCAAGAAGGATCTTCCGTCTAATCTGCAGTTCCTCGTCGAGCCGGGTCCGATTCCAGCCGCGGTATCCCATGATCTCGGCGTAGATCCGGGACCGTCCGGAATACGAGAAGGTGTCGGGTACGGGGTTGTACTCGTAGACCGTGTTCACCTGGAGGTTGCCGGTGAGCGGGTCGATCCCGGCCAGTTCGACGATCTCCCGGCACCTCCTCACGCGGTCGGGCCCCCGGTGGGTGAGCGCCTGGACGGATATGATGTCGAGCGCCTGGAGCATGTTCCTCGGCACGTTGAGCGGCTCGCTCCCCAGGCGGTGGATCGCCGCGTCGACCCCGCCGGCATGCATGGTGGAGAACGTCGTGTGCCCGGTATTCATCGCCTGAAAGAGCGTCTGGGCTTCCCTCCCCCGGACCTCCCCGACAAGGATGTACTCGGGGCGCTGCCGCATCGCGGCCTTGAGGAGATCGAACATCCCGATGGTGATGGTGCCGGACCCCTCGAATGCCGTCTCGCGTGTGACGCTCGCGATCCAGTTCTCGTGAAAGAGCGTGATCTCGCGGGTGTCCTCGATGGAGACAATCTTTGCAAGCGGGGGGATGAAGAGAGCGACCGCGTTGAGCGACGTGGTCTTTCCCGATGCGGTGCCGCCGATGAAGAGCAGGCTCTTGTTGTTCTCGATCGCCATCCAGAAGTAGACGAGCTGATCGACGTCGAAAGTGTTCGTCTCGATCAGTTCCACGGGCGTAAGCGGTGTCTCGCGGAACTTCCGGATTGTGAATGACGTGCCGCGGGTGGTGACCTCGGTGCCGAAGGTGAGCTGCAACCGTGAGCCGTCGGGGAGGGTCGCGTCTACGATCGGGCTACCTATGGAGATGTGCTTCCCCGAACGCTGGGCGAGCGTGATCGCAAGCGAGTTTAAGGCCGACTCATCGAAGAGGATGTTCGTCTTGATGTTCTGGTGCTCCCGATGATACAGGAAGAGCGGAATTTGCGTGCCGTCACAGGATATATCCTCGATCCGGCTATCGTTCATCAGCGCATCGATACGCGACCAGCCGAGGAAGTTGCGTTCGAGGTAGTAACGGAGCCGGAAGACCGAAGCATCGGCGAGGGCGAGGCCGTACTCCACGAGGAGGCCCTCCATCTTCCCGGAAAGGACCTCCCGGCGGTCGGAGGCCATGTCATGGTCGTCGAGGATCAGAACGTCCCGGAGGTCGTCGAAGAGCCGTTCCAGGAGTTCGTACTCGAACTCCGAGAGCACCGGCTCAAAGAGGAGGTATTCGGCCTGGTTTGTCTGCGTATTGCGGGCTACCACGGCAAGAGCAAGGCCTTCGGCGATCCAGTAGCGATCGATCTCCTTGTAGACCCCAGGGACCGCCGCTTCGACAAGGGGGCCGTGCGTCGCGGGGTCGTATCTGTCCGGGACCCCGTTGTCCTTCCGGGGGCGGAGGAGACGG
>NZ_DAOSET010000041.1:4463-20086 GCF_035363275.1 Methanoculleus sp.
CGCGGGGTCGTATCTGTCCGGGACCCCGTTGTCCTTCCGGGGGCGGAGGAGACGGCCCAGGAGGCCAGTCGGACTGAACCGGGCCGTGTCTCTTCCTGCCGTCACCGCAGCACCCTCGCTGGACGGTGTGCTGCCTCCTTCAACCGTTGGCTCGCTGGCCTCCCCCTGCATATGCTCCCGTGACCTCTCTTGCTCCAATCCCGGCCACCTTTCCCGGTGGATGGGCGGGCTAAGATTTATACGTGTGATCTGGAGCGGCATCCTTATAAACCTGCTTTTTCGCGCAGAGTAGCCTCCTCCTGCCGCAACTTCCAGAGAACCCGCACAGGACCAGAACGTTTTAATCGCGACTCTCATATAGTAGATATCCATGCATGACCGCCTCCAACTACGGATGCCGACGGGCATCGCCTCGCTCGATCCCGTGCTGGACGGGGGCGTTCCGCCGGGATCGGTGGTGCTGCTCCTCGGGGAGCACGGTGCCGGCAGCGTTGAGTTTGTACAGACCTCGCTCATGAACCTCTGCATCCTGAAGCGGAGCGGAGCGGCCGGCGAGCACCTCCTGCTCCCGGAGAGCGTCGCGTATGTGACGTTCACCCGGATGCAGGAGGATATCCTTGAGGAGATAGCCCTCTCGTTCAACCCGGGTCTTTACGAGCAACTTGAGACGGGGATCGTCTTTCACGACCTCTCGGAGCTCTACTTCGATGCCAGCATCGTCCCCCCGGGCTGGTACGGGGAGGGGAGCGTCATCGAACGTCTGCAGAAGAAGCAGCGCAGGGAAGATGGCAGCATCCTTGCAGAACTCTCCCGGGTGCTTGACGGGTGCCCGAAGAACAGCCTGGTCATCCTGGACTCGCTGACCGATATCGCCCCGCCGCAGATGGAGGGGGTCCGGCGGCATGCGTTCGTCGCCTTCCTGCGCGGGCTGCAGCGGGCGGCGAAACGCCGGAACACCACTGTCTATCTCCTGCTCACTTCCGGGATCCTGGACCGGTCGCAGGAACTTGAGATCGCCGACTGCGTCGACGCCACAATCCTCTTCCACTGGGAGGAGGCCGGCGCGCAGCGCCGGCAGCGGGTTATGTACTTCGGGAAGTTCCGGGGCGTGATGCCCCGCCTCGAGGACAGGGACCTGGTGAGGTTCGCGGTCTCGATCTCGGCAACAGGGGGGTTTGAGGTGCGCAACATCAGGGTGGTGGTATAATGGCAGGCCGGGTGAAGTTCGGGGTCGAGGGGCTCGACGAGATGCTCCTCGGGGGGCTTCTGGAGGGGAGCATCTGCGCGATCGTCGGTACCTACGGTACCGGAAAGACAATGTTCGCTCTCCAGTTCGCGTATGCGGGACTCAAACAGGGTGAGAAGGTGATCTACATCAGTCTCGAAGAGCGGGAAGAACTCCTCCGCGCCACTATCGCGCAGAAGGGGTGGGACCCGGAGGTTGTCGGCGACCGGCTCTACCTCTTGAGGCTGGACCCAACCGACTTCAACCTCGCTATCAGCAGCATCAAGTGCGAGCTCCCTGCTCTCATCAAGAGTTTCGGGGCATCAAGAGTGATCATCGACCCAATATCGCTCTTCGAGGGACTCTTTGTGGACGATGCCGTCCGGCGACAGGAGATGTTCGGGTTCGTCGAGATGATGCGGGACGAGGCCTGCACCCTGGTGCTGACGAGCGAGACCAACACGGCAAACCCGGAGGAGAGCAGGTACGGCCTTGCCGAGTACCTGGGAGATACGGTGATCCTTCTCCATCGTGTCCGGTCCCCGGGGCTCACCGAGGTGCACCAGGCCCTCGAGGTCGTGAAGATGCGTCGATCGGCCCATTCCCACGAGATCAAGCCGTTCGAGATCTTCCAGGACCGGATCAGGGTCTACTCAGAGGCGAGTTTGTTCTAAGCGACGCGTGCCCCTTTGGGGCAGGCGGAGCTTGAGAAAATTGCGCAGCAATTTTCGATGGCGACGCTTCGCAGAAGCGGAGTGCCAGCAACGTGGTAAGAGGTCTCACGCGAGCAGATTTACAGGGGCGTATGATGTTCTGTAGAACCAGAGCCCACCAGGGCGCCCCCCCGGCGGCAGCCGGGGTCACCCCCGTGCGCCGCTGCCCCGGCCGGCCCCCTTCTTCTTCTGCATCTTCTGCCACCGCTTGAGGATGAACGCCGCGACGGCGAGGGAAAAAAGCGTGTTGAAGAGCACCCAGATGACCGGGTTCTCGAAATCGGTCCCGATCAGATTCCCGTGCACGACGGCAAAGAGGAGCACGACGTACATCAGGCCGTGCACCCACCGCCAGTACTTCGGGATATACTTCCGGAGCAGCACGGCGGCGAAGGCAATATAGAGGAGGTAGAGCGCGGGTCGGCCTGCGTTCAGCCAGAACCGCTCCCAGGGGAAGAAGACCGGGATGAATATGGCGGGGTTTAACGACGCTATGGCGAGAGTCACGGGGTGCAGCGTCGGGAGGAGGAGGCCGACGGCGGCGAAGGTGTGGTGCACGTTAAGAAACGGCCTGCCGAAGACTTTCATGATCTCCCGGAGGAACGGCGTCAGGATGACCGCGATGCCGAGAGAGAGGAACCCCCACAGGGCGAGGAGGCGGGCTACGACGCGGAGCGGATCCTGGTAGGGCGTGGTCAGCACCACTGCAGCGACGATCGCATACAGGGCCAGGATGACGGCGGCAGCGAGCATCCCGGCCCGGGGGAGAGACATGGTTCCTGAAGAGTTACGGAGAAGAGATAAGGGTTTCGGCCCGGGTGTGGCCCGGGAGCGGGCCGGCCGGCGCCGGGGACATCCGGAGTTCGAGCACGTGAGGGGGGCAACGTGCAAGCGTTTGGAGCCCCAGGCATTCGGAGGGGTTCGAATAATCATGAGGAGAGAGGGGTGTGACTATTTCCCGATCGCACTCCGGGCACGGATTTCGAGGGGACTACGCACCTGCGGTGCTCGTGCTCCGGACGCTCCCGTCCATCGCATATCGCCACGCACTGCCCCCGCGCCAGGGGGCGGGGAACGACTGCCGGAACGGCAGGAGTTGGAGCACCGAAGGTGCGACTGAGGAGGCCGAAGGCCGGGAGGGGTGGGGGAAACACTCTCGCATTATTGTGGAAACAGGGGAGGGGGGCAAGCCCCCTCGCACCTAACGGTGCTCAAGCTCGCTTCGCTCGCACTCCGCACCCTCCGGGTGCTCGAGCTCCGGGCGTTCCACCCATCGCACTCCCCGTCAGCCCCACCCCCTGGCGCGATATCCGGTGGGAATCCGTGTATGGGCCGCGATACTTCAAAGAAAGAGGGAAGAGATCCTGGGAATAGAGCATCCAGGGTGTGCAATCCTCTCGAAATCCACGTCCGGGTGTGCCTTCAGGAACGTCAACCCGGCCTGTCGCAAGCCACGCGAGTTTACAGGTGCAGAAGCGATATAGCCTCACGCGAAGCCGCGAAGTGCGACGTTCCGCAGGGACGGAGCATGAGCACCGTCAGGTGCGAAGAACGCGAAGTTGAGGGGACGGGTGGTACTCCCTTTCGCGGCTTCGCGTCTTTCGCGTGAGCCCATTGTATCGGCCCCGGAACCACCCTTTCAGATCGCGATCCCGACGAGGTGCAGCAGGACCAGGACCAGGGCGCCGGGGAGCCCGCCGAGGGCGCAGATGATGAGCGTCACCAGATTGATCTGGATATCGGGTGCGCCGAACCAGCTGAGGACGTCGAAATAGTTCAGGAGCCAGAGCGTGATGAGCCCGGCGACGGCGTTGATGACGAGCGTCATCGCCTTCTTCATGAGGTAATAGAGCGCCGCGGCTATCGCTACGGCAAGAAGGATGGCAAGGATCTCTTCCATCATCTATTTACCAATGATCTGCTGGTTATTTAACCGTATTGATGGAATCGTCAGCCGTCCGACGCGTCTTGCATCTTTTCCGAGTCCCCCGATCTCCGCGAGCATCTCAAAGACGTTCCCCGCGAACATTGCCGTACGGATGGGTTCGGTGAGGTCCCCTCCCTCGATCCAGAAGGGGTTCGAGATCTCGACCGAGAAATCGCCGGAGAACGGGTTTGCGGTATGGGCGCCGACGACGTCGTGGATCCAGACCGCCCGCTCATCGCCGGGCTCGTTCGTCCGCGGGCCGTCGAGGAAGAGGTTGTGGAACCCGATGCCGGGCGGCTCGCCCCCGGAACGGACGGCGCTCCCCGTGCTCGCCTCGCCGTAGCGGTAGCCGGTCTTGAGGTCGTAGGCGAACTCCCTGAGCACCCCCTGCTCGATGAAGACCAGGCGGCGGGTGGGGACGCCCTCCGCGTCGAAGGCCGTGCTCCCAAGGCCGGGGGCGAACGGGTCGTCGTAGACCGAGAGGGACTCGTCGAGGACCTGCTCCCCGACCTTATCGGCGAGGGACGAGCGGCCGGCCTTCACGTTCCGGCCGGAGAGGGCCGGGAGGAGGACCTGGCCGATGATGCTTGCGGCCGCAATCGGGGAGAGGACGATATCGTAGCGCCCGGTCTCGATGTCCCGGCCGCCGAGGGAACGGGCGGCAAGGAACGCGGCCTGCTCCCCGACCGACCGGGGGTCCAGCTCGGCACGGAACGGGGAGGCGTCGAACTCGTAGCCTGTCGACTGCTCGCGGATCGTTTCGAGCGAGACCGACGCCGCCGTCCGGTCCATCCCGTAGAGGGTGCCGGTCGAGTTCGCGACCATCATGTAGGCCCTGGCAAGGCTCGCGCCCCCGCCGACGACCTCCACCGGGTGCTCCGCGGCACCGGCAAGGAGGTCCTCGACCATCCCCGCCGCGTCCTCGACCGCGACGACGAGGTCCCGGTCCGCCGAGGAGGCGGTGCCCGCGAGCTCGGCGGGTTTCGGGAACCCGCCCCACTGCTGCGGGGTGGCAAGGCGGCCGCTCGCGAGCGCGGCGTCCAGGCACTCCTTCCACCGGTCGGGATCGCCCGTGGACGAAAAGCCGATCCGCCCGTCATTGACGGTCCGGATGGCCATGCTCCAGGCCTCGGACTCCTCGGCGGTGCCGAGGATCCCCTTCTTGATCTCGGTAGCGATGCTCTCCCCCCGGTAGTAAAAGACCTCGACCTCGTCGGCCTGGCGTTCACCCTCCCGGAGGACCCGCTCGATCAGGTCTTCGCCGTTCATTCGCCCCGCCCCCCGATGGTTGCGTTCTCGAGCAGGAGGTGCGGCGCGCCGTCGCTCACCGGCACGCTCTGCCCGCCCTTCCCGCAGTAGCCCGGGCTCATCTTCCGGTCGTTCCCGATGAGCGCGATGTTGTGGAGTGTCGAGAGAATCTCGCCCGAGAGCGAGACGTCCCGGACCATATCGGTCGTCTCGCCGCCCTCGATCAGGTAGCCGTACTCCGCGTTGAACTGGAAGACGCCTCTCCCCGGGTCGACCTGGCCGCCCCGCGAGCCGATCAGGAGGATGCCGTCCCGGCACTCAGCAAGGATCTCGTCGTAGCCCGCGTCGCCGTTCTCGATGAAGGTGTTGCTCATCCGGACGATCGGCGGCGCCCCGTGCTCGGCGCGGGCGTGGCCGGCAATCCCGTTGCCCACCGCCGCAAGGGTCTCGCGGTTGTGGATGTACGATCTGAGGATCCCGTCGCGGATGATCTCCGTGCGCTTTACCGCGACGCCCTCGGCGTCGACGGGCATGAACCCGAACTCGTGGAGCGTGGGGTCGTCGACGATGGCGAGCCCCGGACACCCGATCGCTTCACCGATCCTCCCCCCGAGAACCGATGCACCCTCGCGGACGAGGTCGCCCTCGCTCGCGTGGCCGACCGCCTCGTGGGTGAAGACGCCGGCGAGCTCCGGGTCGAGGACGGCCCGCTGTGGACCGCCCTTCGGAAGCTTCGCGTCGAGGAGCGAGACCGCGACCCCGCCCGCCTTCCGCCCGAGGTCCTCCTTGCCGCGGAGGTTAAAGCCGGTGGTGATATGGTCACGCTCGCTTCCCATCTGCATCACGCCGTTTCGGGACGCGATAGCAAGGACCGAGAACCCCGACCGGACGGCCTCGTAGGAGTACTCGTTCCCGTTCGAGTCGAGATACCTGACCGCGTCGATCCCTTCGGTGTAGCGGGCCCGGGTGTTTGCGACCCCCTCGATACGTGCCGCGGCCTCGATCCCGGCAAGCAGCCGGGTCTTCTCCTCGAGATCGATATCCCGCGGGTCCTCCCTGAGGGGCGGGACGGGAAGCACACCCCGCGGGGCGTCGGCAAGATCGATCTCGTCCGCGGTCACGGCCGCGAGGCGTGCCGCCGCCGCCACCAGGGCGTCGACCTCACGTTTCGAGTCGATATCGACGTGGTCGCGGGTGAGGAAGCCCCAGCCTTTCGGCCCGAGCACCCGTATCACAGCTTTATCAAAAAATGAGGTGCCTGCGGACTCGATCACGCCGTTGTCGATATCGACATGGGTAATCTCGCCCCGTACGCACCTGACGTCGTAGTATCGTACATCAGCCATAGGTATCAAACCGGAGAGCGCCCAACGTTCGGATCGAAGATCACGGTCGGATTGACCGCCAACTTCCGGAGCTTCGAGAGGAATCCTTCGCGGTTCTCGGGCACGAGCGCGTTCTGGAGGACCTCCTCAATGTGGTCGACCGGCACCACCTCGATCATCTCGCGGTAGCGCTCCTCGATCAGGACGTCGTCTAAATTCGACCGCGGGATGATCACCGTCTTGATCCCGGCTTTTGCCGCCGCCTCGATCTTGTAGGTGACCCCGCCGATGGGGAGGACGTCGCCCCGGACCGAGAGGGAACCGGTCATCGCAACGTCCTGACGCACCGGGATGTTCTCGATGGCGCTGATCACCGCTGTTGCCACGGTCACGGAGGCCGAATCGCCCTCAACGCCGCCGTAGGTGCCGATAAACTGGACATGGATGTCCATGTTCCTGATATCCTTGCCGGTGAACTTCTTGATCAGGGCGCTGACGTTCGTAATCGATTCTTTAGCGATATCCTTCAACATACCGGTCGCGATGACCGAGCCGGTCGCTCCCTGGCTCGGGGTCACCTCGGCCATCACCGGGAGGACCGAGCCCGAGTCGCTGCCCATCACCGCAAGCCCGTTCACCCGTCCGACCTGGGCGCCCTCTACGACGGTTATGTCGTAGTCGCGGCTCCGCCGGATGTACTCGTCGGAGATCTGGTCCTCGATCGAGCGGGAGGCCGACTTCGCGGCGAGGACGTGCTTTGTGGTGGTAAACTCCGCACCTTCCTGCCGGGCGAGGTCACCCGCCACCCGGATGAGCCCTCCCATGTCACGGAGTTTTAAAGTCAGGTGACCCTTCCGGTTCGAGCGGCGCCGGGCCTCGCGGAGCACCTCGAGCATGGCGCTGCGGTCGAAGTGGGGAATCTTCCCGTCGTTCTTGACTTCCTGGGCGATGAACCGGAGGAACTTCTTCCGGTTCTCCGGGGTGTCCTCCATCGTCTCCCTCATGTAGACCTCGTAGCCGTAGCCCCGGATACGCGACCGGAGCGCCGGGTGCATCCCCTGGATGGCGTCGATGTTGCCTGCCGCGATCATGACGAAGCGGCAGGGGACCGGCTCCGTCCGGACCATTGCGCCGCTCGAGCGCTCGCTCTGGCCCGTGATCGGGAAGGTACCCTCCTGGAGCGCGGTCAGCAGGTTCTGCTGGGAGTGGGGGGTGAGGGTGTTGATCTCATCGATGAAGAGCACGCCCCCGTGCGCCCGGTGGATCGCCCCGCCCTCGACGCGGTCGTGGGACGGGGTCTCAAGGCCGCCGCTCTGGAAGGGGTCGTGCCGAACGTCGCCGAGCAGGGCGCCCGCGTGCGAGCCGGTAGCGTCGACGAAGGGCGCGGGGGTGTTCGGATCGTGGGAGATCAGGAGCTTCGGGACCATCGTCTCTTCGCGGGGCGTCGAGTACTTCAGCGCCATGAAGATGAACGCGGCGGCGATGATGCCCATGAGCCACTGGTAGGTGATGATCGCGTAGCCGATGATACCGAAGATGAGGAGCATGATGAGGGTGCTCCGCATCTGGATCTTCTTTCTCGCCTCCACCTTGTGGGCGGCGACGATCTGCTTGCCGCGGCTCGCCGGCACGGTTCTAATGATGGGGTTATTGTTATCCTCGGCGTTCGGGTAGACCAGAATGTCCTGCAGTTCCTCTTTGGGGAGGAGCTCGGCCATCGCCTTCGCCAGCATCGATTTGCCGGTTCCGGGGGTGCCGATCATCATCACATGCCTGCGCTGGACCGCCGCCTTCCGAATCACCTCGACGGCATGCTCCTGACCGATGACCTGATCGATGAGACTCGGAGGTACGTCGATATCTGACGATGCGCTCAGATCGAGACCCGAGAAGACGTCCGTCTCCGCCAGTTCATCATTTGTGAGCTCGATCTTTGGGATTTCTTCTGGAGTCGTTGAATCCATCGTCGGGTTTACCTCTTTGCTGCACTGATACTTATATAATTTATTCATCCTCGTTCAAATACTTTCTAGCAAAGGTGTCCTATGAGAATAATCAGCACGGAACGGTCCCAGGTCCTCGCAGCCCGCGTTGCCGAAAAGTTGGGAGTCTCACTGGTCGAGACGAAATTCACCCGGTTTCCCGACGGAGAGATGTACCTCCGGTGCGGAGAACTGGACGATGAGACCCTGATCGTCAGCAGCGTCGTAGATAATGATATGTTTGTGCAGACCCTTCTCGCAATCGATGCCGCTGATCGGTCAAGAAACACGCTGGTGGTCCCGTACCTCGGCTACTCAAGGCAGGACAGGCGTTTTTTTTCTGGAGAGCCGATCAGCGCCCGGGCGATCGCACAAGCCCTCTCGACCGGCATCGAACGTGCATTCGTGGTCGATGTCCATGACCCGGCTGTGCTGGACTTTTTCAGCGTTCCGGCGACGGATATTACCATCGCTCCGGCCATCGGCGGGTACGTCGGCGACCTGCACCTGAGGAAACCCCTGGTCCTCGCGCCGGACGAAGGGGCGATCGCGTTTGCGACCGACGTTGCCGCGATCGGGGGGTGGGACTGCGATCACCTCGAAAAGACCCGGCTCTCGGGTGAGGAGGTCCGGATCGCCCCGAAGACCATCGACGCCGCCGGCCGGGACGCCGTGATCGTGGACGATATCATATCCACCGGCGGGACCCTCGCGACCGCCGCCTGTATGCTCCGGGAGCAGGGGGCAGCGTCCATCCATGCGGCCTGCGTCCATGGAGTGCTCACGAGCGGTGCTTACACCCGCCTGCGGGCGGCCGGGGTCTCCTCGGTCGTCTCCAGCGACACCTACGAGAACGCCTCAAGTTTCATATCTGCCGCGAGCGCAATCGCGACAGCGATCAGGGAAGATGCTCACTGTTGACGGATCCTATCTCGAAGGGGGTGGACAGGTCCTCCGTCTGGCTGTCGCCCTCTCGGCGATTGGCAGCGTACCGGTCACCGTCACCCGGATACGGCAGAACAGGCAGAAGCCCGGGCTCGCGCCCCAGCACATCGCCGCGGTCCGGGCAGTCGCCGGGACCTGCGGTGCCGAATGTACGGGGCTTACCTCCGGGAGTACCGAGATCACCTTCACCCCGGGCCGGACCCGGCGGGCCGACCTCGATATCGATACCGGGACCGCAGGGAGCATCCCCCTAGTTCTCCAGGCATGGCTCCCGGTCGCCCTCCATGCCGGCGGGAGCATCACCGTTACAGGCGGGACCGAGGTGGTGTGGAGCCCGACCATCGACTACCTCAACCACGTCCTCGTGCCGGTGCTCCGCCGTGCCAGGGCCTCGATCGAGATCGAGGTTCTCGAACGGGGCTACTACCCACAAGGAGGCGGGCGGGTGCAGGTTCGGGCCGAACCGTCCCGCCCGGGACCGATCACGATCCCGGATGGGGAGGAGCATCGGTGCGGGCTCCTCTCCTGCTCGGCAGGCCTCCCGGCGCACGTCGTGGAGCGCCAGGCGGCAGCCGCCCGGAGCCTCCTCGAGAGCGACCTCGATTGCTCCTGCACGGCGACCCTCGACCCCCGGGAGGGTGGGGCGAGCACGGGGAGTTCCATCACGGTATGGAGCGGGGCAAAGGGCGCCGTCGCTCTCGGACGGAGGGGGTTTCCCGCCGAGGAGGTGGGCCGGGCGGCCGCCCGGGCACTGATCGAAGAGTGCCGCAGCCCCGGCACGGTCGACGTTCATCTCGCCGACCAGCTCCTCATCTACCTCGCCTGCTACGGCGGGGAGTACACCACCCACACCCTCTCGATGCACGCGAAGACCGCCTGCTGGCTGCTCCAGATGTTCGGGTACGAGATCCGGTGCCAGGAGAACGGTATTGTGGGGTTCTCCGCATGACACTCGTCCTCGACGCCTCGGTCTTCTTCGCGGAGGTGCCGGTCGTTGGCCCCGCATGGACCACTCCATCGGTGGTCGGGGAACTTGCCGACCTCCACGCGAAGTGCCGGTTTGAGGCGCTTGCCGCCACGATGCTTACGGTCAGGGAGCCGCGTGAGGAGGACCTCACCCGGGTTGAAGCGGCCGCCCTCGCGACCGGGGATGCCGGGGTGCTCTCCGCGACCGACCGGGACATCCTCGCGCTCGCCCTGGAACTCGCGGCCGTCCTCGTTACCGATGACTTCGCGATCCAGAACGTCGCGCACCGCCTCGGCATCGAGATCCGGAGCATCCGGCAACGGCCTGCCCGGGCGATCCGGTGGCGTTACCGGTGCAGCGGGTGCGGCCGGTACTGGCGGGAGCCGGGGGATTGTCAGGTCTGCGGTGCACCGATCAAAAGAAAACTTAAATAGATTACTTGGCGATCTCTTCTCCATGTCCGCCCTTGAAGAGTTGATCACGAAGGCAAAGGGGCTCCAGGCAGAAGGGCACACCCCCGGGCAGATTTCCGACGAACTCGGTCTCTCGATGGAGACGGTCACCTGGCTGCTCACCCAGCAGAAGGGTATGGAGGCCCCAAAAGACGTTCATATCGACTGGACTGAGGTTGGAAGTCAGGGGATGCTCCTCTCCGACATGGCAATCATGATGCTCAAGCGCTTCCTCTACCTGGCGGAGGGGGGAATTGCACCTGCTGGAGAAGCCCCCGATACGGTCGTCGGGATCGCGCTCTCGGGTGTCCCGCTCGCCACCCTCATCGCTGCAGAGGAGGGGCTGAGGCTCGCAGTCTATCTCCCCGCAAAGCACAGCCGGAGCGAGAATCCGACCGGATCCCTCTCGGGCACGTTCTCCTCGATCACCGCTCAGCGATGCATCATCGTCGACGATGTGGTCACGACCGGGACGACGCTTGCAGAGACGATAGCGTTCCTCCGGCGGCACGGAGCGATACCGATGGCAGTCTGGTCGCTCTTCGACAAGCAGGGTGTCCGGGAGGTCGACGGCGTCCCGGTCCACTCGCTCTTCAGGATATCGAGGCTCGGGTGAGAGGCCCGGTCTCACTGTTTTCCCCGGGCACATGGCTAATTGCAAGGGGGAGCAGATCATCGGCGGGCTCATGCCCCGCCCGGGGTATCGGGCGCGTAGCGGCGACTGATAGGTGATCCCGACCCGCCGATCGGCCCGGGTGTCCGGAAACAATCGACCCCTATCGACCATTATATATAGAACTTCTGAACAAACCTAACGAACAAAGGAGGATTATACAATGCTTGCTGGACAGCCCATCATTATTTTACGGGACAACGTTGAGCGCACGCGCGGATTCGAGGCGCAGCGCTCGAATATCATGGCTGCAAAGGCAATTGCGGCCGCCGTTCGGACAACGCTCGGTCCCCGGGGAATGGACAAGATGCTGGTCAGCTCCAGCGGTGACGTGGTGATCACGAACGACGGGGCAACCATCCTGCACGAGATGTCCGTGCAGCACCCCGGCGGCAAGCTGGTCGTCGAGGTTGCCGAGACCCAGGACGACGAGGTCGGCGACGGCACCACGACCGCAACCGTGCTCGTCGGGTCACTGATGGAAGAGGCGGAGAGCCTGCTCGCCCAGGAGGTTCACCCCACGATCGTCGCAAACGGCTACCAGCTCGGCATGGAGAAGGCCCTCTCGATCCTCGACGACCTGGCCATCACCGTCGGGTTCGGGGAACGCGAGAGCCTTCTTAAGATCGCCGACACCGCCATGACCGGCAAGTCCATCGAAGCGGTCAAGGACAAGATCTCCAACATTGTCGTGGACGCGGTGCTGCAGGTCGCGACCGAGAACGACGACGGGACCTACGTCGTGAACGAAGACGACGTCAAGATCAAGACGCAGGTCGGCGACTCAATGAACGACGCCGAACTGGTCCGCGGCATCGTCATCGACAAGAAGCGCGTCTTCGAGCAGATGCCTCAGAAGGTCACGGACGTGAAGGTTGCCCTGATTGCCATGCCGCTCGAGGTCACGAAGACCCAGGTGAAGTCGAAGATCAAGATTACCACCTCCGACCAGATGAAGGCGTTCACCGAGCAGGAACGCGAGTCCCTCCGGAGACTTGCTGACCAGATCGCCGCCTCCGGCGCAAACGCCCTCCTCTGCCAGAAGGGGATCGCCGACGCGGTACAGTATTACCTCGCAAAAGCCGGCGTCTATGCCATCGAGGACGTCAAAGAGGAAGACATGAAGTTCGCTGCGAAGGCGCTCTGCGGCACCATCGTCAACAAGCCCGAGGAGCTCACTGCGGCGACGCTCGGCCACGCGGAAGAGGTAGCGGAGATCCCCGATACCGACCTGACGGTCATCTCCGGCTGCGACAACCCGAAGGCCGTCACCATCCTCCTGCGGGGCACCTCCCAGCTCCTGCTCGACGAACTCGAGCGGGCAGTCTACGACGCAGCCCGTGTCGTCCAGGACGCCATTGAGGACGGGAAATTTGTCGTCGGCGGCGGCTCGGTGGAGACCGAACTCCAGATACGCATCCGCGACTACGCCGCAACTGTCGGCGGGCGTGTCCAGCTCGCCATCGAGGCGTTTGCAAACGCGTTCGAGGTCATCCCGAGGACGCTTGCGGAGAACTCCGGGTTCGACACGATCGACAAGGTCGTCGCTCTCCGGAAGGCCCACGCCGACGGCGCGAAGTACGCCGGGCTCAACGTCTACACCGGTGAGGTCGTGGACATGCGCGAGGCGGGCGTCATTGAACCGCAGCGCGTGAAGACCCAGGCGATCAAGAGCGCGACCGAGACGGCCATGCTCCTCGTTCGCGTCGACGACATGATGATCACCCAGTCCGGAAGACCGGGCGCACAGTAAGTCGCCCGTGCAAGGAGGTCGACGCCGACCTCCTCTTCCTCGATCTTTTTATCCGGCTGAGGCCCTTGTTTGTGATGAACAGCCGGCACCGTATCCGGATTGATCTCAAAGGAGAGGGAAGCGGCCTCGTAGGTGTCGCCCGGCCGCCCCCGGCAGGACGAGGAGACTGCCGCTCCGTATGAAGGTGAATTGACAGAACATACCTCGATACTATTATAGTCGAAGAGCCTAAATACTCTAGGCTGATTCTGTGCCGAGGTAGTCTAGTCCGGGAAGGCGGTGGCCTCGAAAGCCACTGGTGCCTGGCACCTCGGGAGTTCAAATCTCCCCCTCGGCGTCCGTTTTGAGAGTTCACGTCCTCATGGATTCGATAGACAGGTACGCACCCGAAGATCCCGGTCCCGGGAGAGGGCTTGCCGGAGGAGAAAGGGTGTTTTCCTTCCGGGACGGGTGCGGAGGGCGCTCAGTACTTAAATTGTCTCTTATAGAGCATCATCTCGTCTGACCGCACAACGAGGACGGGGCGGGCATGCCGGATTGTCTTCTCGGCCACGCTCCCGAGACGTAGGTACTCAAGCCCCGTACCTGACGGCGGTCCCGGCATTGTCGTTCCCGTTCGTGGGGATCAGTATCCGGCGAAACTTCAACCCGGTCGGGTGAGCGCTGCCGACGACAAGCACCGGGCAGAATGAATAGATGATAGGAGACCGGCCTCCCGGCCCCGGGTCTCGTCGGGGTCCATCCCGGCCGCCACGAGCTCCAGGGGGGCAAAGTTCCCCTCAGGAGCCTCATTCTTCGCAAGAATCGAACTCCTTTGCCATACTCCCCTCGATTTCTTGATCCAGATCCGGGAGCGCACCTCAGAGATCCGCACCCGGGGTCCGACACATCCTGCAACACCGTCCCGTCACAGGCCGGGCCGCACCGGCAGAGACCCGTTCTCCGCGGCTGTCACCTGCAGCACCGGTATCGCTGCGGGCACGGGAAACTTCCAAAAGATGATATTTAAGAACCTGATCCAATAGTAGTGATATACGGCGCCGCTACCCGGAGTTCCCGCACATGCAGCCAATGGTGGTTCCCTGTGTACTACTGCTTTGACGAACTGGACGATGCTGTCGTTATCCTGAACCGGGACAACACCGTCGCGCGGCTGAACAGATCGTTCCAGGAGACGTTCGGCATCGAGGGCGAAGCAGCCCACGGCATGGAGATCGGGGAATTCATCAACCGCTGCCTCTCGCCGTTCATCCCGGAGGAAGAAAGAACCTGCCGGGTGCTCGACGCCCTCCGGCACCGGCGGGAGGTCTCGCATGTCGCCTGCCGGATGCGGACCCGTGCCGGGGAGGTGCGCTGGTTCTCGTTCTCCTGCCGGGCGATGACCGGCGACCAGTATACCGGGATGATGCTCATCCGGTTCCGGGACATTACGCCCGAACACGACGAGGCAGTGCAGAACACCCTGGAGGCGGGGATACCGGTCAGGCCTGAGCGGATCTATGCCGGCATCGGGGAGACCATCCCCTACGGCATCTGGATCTGCGAGCCGGATGGTACTGCGATCTACGTCTCTGTCTCGCTCCTCGAACTTGCAGGAACGACGTTCGAGGAGTGCCGGCATACCGGGTGGCTGAACTGCATACCGCTTGAGGATACCGCCGGAGCCCTCGCCGACTGGAAACGCTGCCGTGAATCCGGGTGCCTGTGGAACCGCGAGCTGAAGATCCCGGTCCCCGGCGGCGGGTATCGGACCATCCTCTCCCGGGGAGCACCCGTCCGGGACGCGGAGGGGCGGATCGCCCTCTGGGCCGGGATCAACCTCGATATCACCGCGAGAAGAGAGGCAGAACATCTCACCGCCGTTCGGGCGGCACAACAGGCTGCCATAGCGGCCCTCGGCCAGTTCGCCCTTGCAGGCGCCGGCCCCCGGGAACAGATGGATGCAGCGGTCCGGGCGGTGGCCGGGCACCTCGGGGTCGAGTACGCCAAGGTGCTCCGATACCTTCCCGGCCAGGATGCATTCCTGCTCGAAGCGGCGGTGGGGTTCGACGGAACCCGGGTCGGCACGGCCTGTGTGGAAGGCGGAACCGATTCCCAGGCCGGGTATACGCTCCTCTCCTGCGAGCCGGTGATCGTCGAAGATCTCAGAACCGAGGCACGGTTCCGCGGCCCGGCCCTCCTCCGGGACGAGGGGATCGTGAGCGGGATCAGCGTCATCATCCAGGGGGACCGGGGGCCCTACGGGGTGCTCGGGGCCCACACCCGGACATACCGCAGGTTCACCCGGGACGACATCAACTTCGTCCAGGCGGCGGCAAACGTTCTGGCGCAGGGGATCGAGCGTCGGGCGGCGGAAGAGGCGCTCCTCGCGAGCGAGGAGAAGTTCCGCGAGATCGCACAGCGGAGCTTCGAT
>NZ_DAOSET010000042.1:0-2219 GCF_035363275.1 Methanoculleus sp.
GGGTGCGGTTGCGGGACGCCGTAGAGGATGTCCTGGATGTACTCGAGGACGATCTGGCTCTGGTAGGCCATAGCGACGCCAAGGCGCATTGCCCGCATGGCGTGGCTCGCGAACCAGCCGTCGACGTTCGTCAGGGTGGATGCGGTAACGACGATCGTCTCCCCGTAGATCCCGCCCGGAAAGAGGCCAAGTTTTTTCCAGACCTCCTTTCGCTCCTCTGGAGCAAGCCGCTCGACGATCAGGCTCGGCTCGTGGGTGAACCGGTGGAAGTCCTCCTCGACGAAGTCGCAGAGCCGGAGGGCGACCTCGGTGTCGCTCCCGCCGGTATCGATCCCGAGCCGCCCTGCAAACGTCCGGAGTTTCTCCGGCTCGGCGATTGAGAACGGTGTCTTTCCCTCCGCGGTCGCCCGGAGGGTCCTGACCGCCTGCTGGGCGTGGAAGTGGTAGTTTGAGGCGCCCATGACGTTCCGCAGCAGCATCATCCGCATCGCCATGCCGTCGGCGTTGATCCCGCAGACACCCCGGTGGTTCCGGCTGGCATCCGCCCGGCAGGGGCCGTTCGAGCAGAAGTCGCACCGGGCGCCCGCCTGACAGAAGGCGCACCGCTTGTCGGGGTCGGTCCCGAGACCCTGGGCCTCGTAGCGGTCCCAGACGTTCGACATGCCGTCCTTCTTGAGCCGCTCGTAGACGGTCCGGACCGAATCGTGGTAGGATATCCTGTCGCTCTCCATGGTCATGGAGGAGGGAACCAGACTGGAGCCGTAAAAAAGTATCGGTGCCGCTTATTCTTCCTCGATATACCGCTTCAGCGCCACGGCATTGTTCCGCTCCTCATCCCGGGCGGCGTAGAGGAGCGTGACGGTTCCACCAGTCGCTTCCTGCCGGAGCCGGGCGAGCACTTCCTCCTTGCCCTCGAGTTCGGCACGGTAGCGCCGCAGGAACTCCTCCCACTTCGCCGGATCGTGCCCGAACCAGCGGCGCAATTCGTTCGTCGGTGCGAGGTCCTTCTCCCACCGGTCAATCTTTGCCTCCTCCTTCGAGACGCCCCGGGGCCAGAGCCGGTCGACGAGAACCCGGGTCCCGTCGTCCGCCGAGGGTTCTTCATAGATTCGTTTCGTGCGTAGCATACGACGGGGATACGACGCCCCCTCACATAATACTCTCGTGCGAAACCGTCTCCCCTCCACCCCACTCCCCGACCGTCGCGACTTCCGGTAGCATCGTCGCCGCCGGCTCGGCAACATATAAATATACGGTCGGGGATCGTCTCCCGCATGAAGCCTACCCTACTCCTTCTCGCCGCACTCCTCGTCGTCGCTGCCGGCATCCTGGCCGCAGGGTGCACCTCGCCGGGCGGCAACGTCACCCAGCCGACGACGCTGCCGACCGAGACGGCGACAATCCCGACCGAGATCGAGACTCCCACAGCGACGGCGCCGACCGGAACCGGGACCGTTACAGCGACAACAGGCGTCACAACGTCTGCGACCACCGCAGCGGGCGGCGAGGCCACGACCGTCGATCTCACCGCCGATGCCATGGCGTTCGACACGAGCACGATCACGGTGCCGGCGGGGGCGGAGGTGACGGTGAACTTCGACAACCAGGACGACGGCATCCCCCACAACGTCGCGGTCTACACCGACTCCTCGGCGACCGAGGCGATCTTCGTGGGTGATGTCATCACCGGGCCTGCCGAGACCACCTACACCTTCACGGCGCCGGCCGAACCCGGGACCTACTACTTCCGGTGCGACGTGCACCCGGAGATGAACGGCGACTTCGTCGTGGAATGACGCAGGAGAAGGAAACGGGGTTACTCCAATCTCTCCTCCTTCATGATCGCCGGGGCTCTGGCAGAATGCAGCACAGGCCTGCTTTCCGGTGAGTTTCGCTCGTTCTCTCGTCCACCGATGAGTGCCCTATAACCGCTGATCCGCGCAAGATTCGGCAGCTCACCGATTCGGGTGGAGGGCTGCCGTCGTGAAACCAGTACAGCGATTCTCCATACATAGTACAACCAAAGAGGGCACCGATTGGATTTCACACTCTTTAGCAGGTCTCAATCCCGGGGGCACGCCGGGGCATGGCTTTTCCCGGGTGTCGCAACACACTGTTCCCGCCCCACCGGAGCGGGGTGCGAATGAGGAAGCCGAAGGCCGGGGGGTGGGGAATGCCAGAGCGAGACGTATGAATATCCACGCGGGAGGGGGCCTGCC
>NZ_DAOSET010000042.1:2319-19479 GCF_035363275.1 Methanoculleus sp.
TGAATATCCACGCGGGAGGGGGCCTGCCCCCCCGAAGCCTAACGGCTTCTCGTGCTCCGTTCCTATCGGAACATCGCACTCCCCGTCAAGCCCCTCGCACTCCCGCAGATTTCCAGGTGTGCACCTTCTCACCACCGGCGAACCGGACCTGCTCGAGCGTACAGGAGAACCAGAACCCGTTGGTTCCCGCTCGGAGGTCACCGGATCCACTAGATCCATCTCTGGAGCAACTGGTACAGCGATTCCGAATTATCGAACTCTTCTGGTACTCGCCCCCATTTCCCGATGGAGTGGGTGCCGGAGCTGGATGTTCCTCCAAGATCTCCCCATGCTGTGAACCGTGGAGGCTATCGCCTTTGGGGGGTTGCGGGGTGAGATGTCGCAACGCAGGGTTACCGGGCGAAGAGGTCTAAAACCTCGTCGAGGTGTTCGCTTTCGCCCCGGAGGAGCGAGAGAGACCGCCGTCCGGCGCTACACCAGTTCGTGCCTGCGGAGGAACTCCCGGATCTCCCGTGACTTCACCCAGCCCCGGTCGAGCTGCTCGACGATATCGTTGATCCGCCAGATCTGCTTGCGGATCCGCTCCGATGCCTGCTCGTCGTCGAGGAGATCCGCCGTGCCGAGGATGACCTGCAGGGGCAGACGGATGTGGTCGCCGAGGATAGCGAACTGCTCTATGTTCTGCTCGATCTGGGTGAATGCCTGGTGCCGCATCTCTTCTGACCGTCTCTGTTTGGTAATGTCGTAGGAGAGCACCGCGACCCGCACCACGTTTCCTTCTGCATCGGCAACCGGGAAGAGGGAGTTGTAGAGGACCATCCCCTCCCGCTCATCGACACAACGGACCGGCCGGCCAGTCAGGAAGACCTCTTCGATGATCGCCTTCCGTCTCGCGGCGACATCCGGTGGGAGGATTTCGAATATCGATCTGCCCATCAGTTCCTGAAGGCCCCTCCCAAACCTCTCGGCAACCACCTCATTCAGGGCGAGGATCGTGCCGGCGCGGTCGATGAGCATCACAACGTTCGGCGATGCGTTCAGGAGCGCCCGGAACCGCCCTTCGCTCTCCAGGAGGGCCGCTTCCGCCCGCTTCCGCTCGCGAATATCGATGCCGATTCCGACACGCGTATCGTCGGAGAGGCGGATGTTGGCCCAGGCGGTCTCGACGACGGAGCCGTCCTTTGCGACCAACAGGAGGTCGCGCCACCCGGGCTTGAGGGACCGCATGTAGTCGTCGGCTATATTCCGGTAATCCGGGTCGGGGAAGAATCTCGCCATCAGATCGCCTCTTGCCCCGTCCTCATCCGACCAGCCGAGCACCCTCTGGAACTCGCGGTTGAGGCGGAAGAACCTGAGATCCGGGTCGTAGATCGCGATCATCACCGGGATGGTATCGATAACCCCCTGCAGGAGCTCCTGCTGGTGTTCCAGCGCCTGCCGGGACTGCTTCTGTCCGGTGATATCCATCGTGACGCCGACGGCCCGGGTGACGTTCCCGGCCTCATCCTTCTGGACCTCACCCCGTGACTCCAGCCAGGCCACCGCGCCCGTGTCGGGGCGGACGATCCGGTAGTCGGTGTGGTAGAGCCCGCTTTGCTCTTCTTCGGAGCGCAGGCCGTTCATGTCGTCAGGATGAACAAGAGCCAGCCTCTCCCCGGGCCGGGCGAAAGGCGGGCGGCCGTAGATCTCTTCAAAATCGCCGCTGATCCTGAGCCGGCCGGTAGTAGGGTTCCAGTCCCAGACGATCATCCTCGCGGCGCTGAGGGCCAGTTCGAGCCGCTGCTGCTGGATGCGCAGTTCCTCTTCCATCCGCTTCCGGTCGGTGATGTCGTAGGCGAGCAGCGCAAGCAGGTCTCGTTGCGGCCGGTAGAGCGTCACGTCAAGGTGCCTGAAGAGGGCGGGGGACGGCTGTTCAACGTGCTCCGGCTCTCCGGTCTCTGCAACCCTGCAGAAGAGGTTCTGCAGGAATTTATGCATCTCCGGGAAGACCTCTGAGACGCTTTTGCCGATGACCTCTTCGTGTCTGCGCCCGATCAGTTTGAGGCCCTCGGGGTTTACGTCGATGTATCGGTAGTCGACCGGGCGGCCGTCAGCGTCCCGGACGATCGCAAAGACGTAGATTCCCTCGAGCATCCGGTCAAAGAGGAGGCGGTAGATCCCCCCTATCCTCTCCAGGAGCGCCGGGTTCTCCCGTGGCCGCTCCTGGATCAGCCACCGCTTCTCCCCGGCACCCCGGCCGGCGGCGGTGATCGTGACCGGGACCGGGACGCCGCTCCGTGAGCGCAGGGTTGTTTCCCGGGGCGCGCACGCTTTCTCTGCACAGAGGTCGGCAAGCATGCGAGCGATCTCCGGTTGTGCGTCGCGGGAACCGTACGCCGCAAAGAACGTGCCCGGCAACGGCTCCCCGAGGAGGCTCGCTGCCGCCGCGTTTGCCTCGACGATCCTGCCGTCCGCGTCCGTCACCACGAACCCGTCGGTGGAGGACCCGATGAGGTCCCGGAACTGCTGCCGCTCCTCATCAGCCCGGGCTGCAGCTCCGGCCAGGCTCTCTGCAGCACAAAGAAGGTTCCCGGGCGATGCGCTGTTGCCGGAACCTGCCAGCGGCTCGCGGGTGAGTTCACTGATACACTGCCGGACGGCCTGTACCTGTTGGTCCAGAGAAATCTCCTGCATATTACCTCATCTTACCGCCGGCGGACCTACCGGGCCGTGTGAGCGGACGCAGGGACGACCGGACAGAAAGGGATGTTCTGACTGTCATGTATGGGTGCATACGGGCCTCTTGCCGCAGGAACCGGTATACCGGGCTCCCCCCTGCCGGGTGGTGGATCGCGGTTCAGGGATAGTAAACAGCATTCATGTCTCCTGGTCAGTGATATATTTTCTCATATCACCCCGAGCGAAGGTGCGCGGATTTCTGGAATGCCCGCCGGAGGCTGCGTCGGTTCCCGCGCGCCGGGATATCCGGGGAAATCGGCGGGCCGCCCTCTGCGTTGTAGAATACGGCGCTCAAGAGCCGGAGTGATCACGTGTGCAGGATCCTTCCTGCCCGGTCTCCGGGAGACGGGTATTACTCAGGGGCCGGTACGGGAAGCGCGAGGAGGGAGGTGAACCTCACCCGGATCCTCATCGTATCGGGAGCCTTCGGGTTCTTCGCCGCTGGCGGGATAGGCGGCCTGCAGGAAGAGCTGATGCTTCTTACCGCAGTCCGACCCTGTCGGACTTCCATCCGACCGACGGGGCCGTGAGTGGCCGCACCGGAGACAGTATTGCAGATCCTGACCCCCATGCTGCCGGAGCCCGGCCGGGAGATCCGGCGCAATCCTTATCTATCCCGGTGTCGTGTCCCGGTCCGTATGACAAAAGTTACCCTTGTCATAGCATTCCTCCTCCTGGCTCTCGCGCTCGTCGCGGGTGCGGGTGCACAGGTGGTGGGATTGAGCAACACCAGCGATGGCAATGAGAGTTCAAACCAGACGACCGATGGAGGCATGCAGAACATCAGCGGCAACGCGACGGACCTGACGAACGCCGGGTCCATGCTAGCCGCAGAACTCCTGGACAACGCGACCCGGACGACGGTCTCGAACGCCACGACCGAGATCGGGCTTGAACTCGTCGCGGAGAACTTCACCTCGCCCCTCGCGCTCACGGCTCCCGACGACGGGACCGGGCGGATCTTCGTTGTGGACCAGATCGGTGTGGTCTGGGCCGTCGACGCGAACGGGACCACGCTCCCCGAGCCGTTCCTGGACCTCCGGGACAACCTGGTCGAACTCCGGCCGACCTATGATGAGCGCGGCCTGCTCTCGATCGCGTTCCACCCGAACTTCTCGGAGAACGGCAAGGTCTACGCCTTCTACAGTGCGCCCTTGAGGCCGGAGGCCCCTGAGGACTGGAACTGCACGAACCACATCTCCGAGTTCCAGGTCGATCCCGAGGACCAAAACCGGGTGAACCTGACCTCTGAGAAGGTGCTGATGTACATCGACAAGCCCTACCATAACCACAACGGCGGCCAGCTCGCCTTCAGCCCGACCGACGGCTACCTGTATGTATCGCTCGGGGATGCCGGGAGGGCGAACGACGTCGGGAACGGCCACACCCCGGGCATCGGGAACGCCCAGGACCTGACGAAGATCTACGGTAAGGTGCTCAGGATCGACGTGGACAATGTCACCGGCGGGAACGTGACGATCCCGCAGAACGTGACCGGGACGATGAACCAGACCAACAACATGACCGTCAACCGGACCGCGAACCCGCCCGAGCCGACGTGGACGACGCTTGCCGGCAGCCTCTACGGTATCCCCGCCGACAACCCGTTCACGGCGAACCAGACCGAGATCCTGGACACCTACGCCTACGACTCCGTCCCGCCGGAGATCTACGCCTACGGGTTCCGGAACCCGGCCTACATGTCGTTTGATTCAGGCGGCAACAACTCGCTCTTCGTCGCCGATGCGGGCCAGAACCTCTTTGAGGAGGTGGACGTCGTCTACCGCGGCGGGAACTACGGCTGGAACATCCGCGAGGGCACGCACTGCTTCGACCCGAACGCCACCACGGCCCCGCCGGAGTCCTGCAACACCACCGGGCTTCTGGGCGAGCCGCTGATCGGCCCTATCTTCGAGGGCGGCCGTGACCTCGGCATCGTCGTCGTCGGCGGCAACGTCTACCGCGGGACCGTGGTCCCGGACCTCGAGGGCAGGTACATCTTCGGCTACTGGAGCGACAGCCGGACGGTGGGCAACGGCACCCTCCTCGCTGCCACGCCGCCGGCGGGATGGACCGCACCGGAGTCCGCCGCGAACCTGACTCCTGAGGCGAACGCTATGTGGGAAGTCCAGATGGTGAACATTACCGGCCAGGCCAACGAGACCCTGGGGATGTTCCTGCGCGGGTTCGGTGAAGATGCCAACCAGGACCTCTACGTGCTGACGAACGATGTCGGCGGTCCGGACAACTCCACCAGCACCGGCCGGGTCTGGAGGGTCGCGGCACCCACCAATGTCAGCACCACGCCGACGATGAACGTGACCCCGACGGGGAACGAGACTCCTGTGGTTGTTCCCCCGGTCGGAGACCAGACCATGAACATGACCCCGACCTCGACGGCGGCCGGTGCCGCGACGACGGTGAATATCGCCGCCGATAACCTCGCGTTCGACACGAGCACCATCACGGTGCCGGCAGGGGCGGAGGTGACGATGGTCTTTGCGAACCGGGACGACGGTGTCCCCCATAACGTCGCGGTCTACGACAGCCCCCTCCGGACGGAGCAGATCTTCGTAGGCGAGGTCATCGACGGGCCTGCCGAGATCACCTACACCTTCACGGCGCCGTCCGAACCCGGGACCTACTACTTCCAGTGCGACATCCACCCCGACATGAACGGCGAGTTCATCGTGGAGTGATGCGGAGGGCGGGGCTCCTCCCCTCCTCTTCGTGCGGTCTCTTTGTCTTCTGCAGTGCCCGGAAGCGGACGGGGTTCGGGCCCTGCCCGGTATGACCGTTTCTGTGCTGCGAGGGGATGCCGGCTCCGAGCCTGCGCCCCCGGGGACCCCGACAGCGGCGTCCCGCATGGGTGGGCAAGATATAAGTATCATGTCTGTCATGGCCTCCCCCCATGAGACCTGATCTGATCCTTCTGGCGGCACTCCTCCTCGTGAGTGCCGGCATCCTGGCCGCAGGATGCGTCTCGCCGGGTGGAGACGGCACGCAGCCGACCCCCACGGAGACGGTAACCATCCCGACCGAGACCGGAACTCTGACCCCCACGGAGACGGTAACGTTCCCGACCGCCACTGAGACACTGCCCGCCACCGTGGCGACCGCAGCCGGCGGCCAGACCGGGTACTGACGCAGCCGGAGCGTCGAGGTGGGTTGGCGGAGGGGGACCGGCGCCGATTCTCCTCTTTTTCCTGCAGAACTCCGCCAAAAGAGCGTGGAGGTAGTTGCGCCGGGCGTGGCCGGCACCACGAAGGAGCGTCATCACTCCGGCAAAACGGGTGTTGCCGCGACGTTTGAGGGCGGCGTGCGGTGTCCGTTCCCGCCGGCACCCCTCGTCTTCCCGAGCGGACCCGTAAGGGGCGGATCCACGCTACGGTGTCGAAAAAAAGAGAGTTAGTGGTTCTTTCTCGCCCAGAGGAAGAATGCCAGCGGGGCGAGGAGGGGCGCGTAGACGAGGGGTGTCGCCGGTGTCGTCGCCGGCACGGTGGTCGGCTCCGTCGTCACGTTCCCGGTCACCTCGGACGTCTCGGTGACGCCCGGTGTCTCAGTGACCTCTGTTGTGGCGTTTATCTCCACCGCCGATGCGGTCACGCTCACGGGTGATGCAACGATGGCGAAGGTGGAGAACCCGGGGGTGGTTGCCCGGAAGTTGTACTTGCCGCTCTCTTCGCCGAGCACCTCGGTCTCCAGGGACTCCCAGGTGCCGTTGACGTAGCGCACGAGAACAACGTCCTCCGCTGTCGCGTTGTGGCTTTCAAGCCAGTCGGCAGGGACGGTAAAGAATACTGTCGCGTTGCCGATCTGGTTTTGGCCCACCCAGTAGGGGGTGATCTCGATGTACTCGTAGACGTCGCCGGCGGGAGGCTCCGCAGCCGAGGGCGCTTTTGCCTTCTTCACGGTCAGCATCATCTTCGGGATGGTGCCGGCTGCCGTGACGTTCACGCTGCTGACCGATGTGGTGGTCAGTTCTGAGAAGGTGAACGTCTCACCGCTTCTCAGGTTCTCGCGTATCCCTGCGGAGAAGGAGGGGCTGCTGTCGCCGCCGCCACCGCCGCCACCGCCGCCGCCGTTCCCGGGGGTGGGCTCAGGTACGGCGGTCGCCGAGACGGTGATGGCTGCTGTTCCTGCCACGTCGCCTGCCGATGCCGTTACGTCCGTCGATCCCTCTGCGAACGCTCCGAAGAGGCCGGCACTGTCGATCGTGCCGACCTCCGGGTCGGAGGACGACCAGGAGACCTGGATCCAGTCCATCTCGTTGTCGCGCTGGTCAAAAACGGTCGCCGTGAACGCCTGGGTATCTCCGGGCAGGATCGTGGCCGTGGCCGGTTCGACCTCGATGCGGGTCGGGGCCGGCGGGAGGTCGACGGTCACGGTCGCGGTCCCGGTCTCGTTCTCTGCCGTAGCGGTGATGGTCGCTGTGCCTTCGGCAACCGCGGTGAAGAGTCCGTCGGCATCGATGGTGCCAACGGCTTCATCGCTGCTCTCCCAGGTCACTTCGGCACCGGGGGTTACGTTGCCTTCCGGGTCATACACGGTCGCGGTGAACTGCTGCGAATCCCCGCGATCCAGGGTGATCGCCGACGGGGAGACCGCAACGCCCGAGGATGCCGTGGTGACGGTTACCGCCGCGGTCCCGGTTATGTTCCCTGCCGTTGCGGTGACGGTCGTCGTGCCGTCGGCAACCGCGGAGAAGACGCCGCCCGCACCGATGGTCCCGACGGCCTCATCGCTGCTTGTCCAGGCGATCTCGACACCGGTCATGGTGGTGCCGAACTGGTCGAAAGCGGTCGCGGTGAATGTTGCCGTGTCGCCGGAGCCGAGGGTGATCGCCGATGGTGCGACAGCGATGCTGGCGAGAGCCGGCTCTTCGTCGTTGACGATGATGGCCGCCGTCGCGGTTACGTTCTCTGCCGTTGCGGTGACGTTCGCCGTGCCTTCGGCGAGAGCGGTGAAGGTGCCGTTCGCGTCGATGGTGCCGACGGTCTCATCGCTGCTCGTCCAGGTGACGTTGACGCCGGTCATGACGGCGCCGTCCTGGTCGAGAGCGGTCACGATGAACCGCTGGGTGTCGCCGATCGCGAGGGTGGCCCCGGGCGGCGTGATCCGGATGCTCTCCAGGACCGGTTCAACCGGCTCTTCGTCGTTGACGGTGACGAGCGCAGACGCGGATGCATCGCCTGCCGTTGCAGTGACGGCCGTTATGCCCGCGGCAAGGGCGGTGAAGGTACCGTTCGCGTCGATGGTGCCGACGGTCTCGTTGCTGCTCGCCCAGGCGACCGCAACGTCCGTCAGTTCGGCTTCGAACTGGTCATAGACCGTCGCGGAGAAGTTCACCGTCTCGTTGACCGTGGCGGTGGTTGTGAGCGGTGCGACCTCGATCCGCGTTGCGACCGGCTCATCCGGTTCTTCGGCGGTGACGGTGACGGTCGCCGTTCCGGCGATCTCATCGGCCGTTGCGGTGACGTTCGCCGTGCCTTCGGCGAGAGCGGTGAAGGTGCCGTTCGTGTCGAGGGTGCCGACGGTCTCGTTGCTGCTCGCCCAGGTGACGTTGACGCCGGTCATGACGGCGCCGTCCTGGTCGAGAGCGGCTGCCGCGAACAGTCTGGTGTCGTTGATCGCGAGGACGGCCGTAGCCGGCGTGATCCGGATGCTCTCCAGGACCGGCTCATCCGGTTCTCCGGCGGTGACGGTGACGGTCGCCGTTCCGGCGATCTCATCGGCCGTTGCGGTGACGTTCGCCGTGCCTTCGGCGAGAGCGGTGAAGGTGCCGTCCGAGTCGATGGTGCCGACGGTCTCGTTGCTGCTCGCCCATTCGAGATCGATGCCGGTCATGGTCTCGCCGTCCTGGTCAAGAACGGTTGCCGTGAACGTTTCGGTCTCGTCGATCGCGAGCGTGGTCGTGTTCGGTGTGACCGTGATGGTGGTTACCGCTGGCTCGACCGATCCTGTCCCGTAGACGAAGATGTAGAGGTTCGAGTTAAGGCCCGTGCCTCTCTGCCAGGCGACTGTGGTGCCGCCGGCGGTCGGGTAGAGTTGTTCGTCATTCGGGTCTTCGGGTACGAATACGGACATCCCCTCCCCGCCGGTGGCAAGGTCGTGCATGTAGATGCCTCGCGGCCCATCCCGCATGTCTTCCCAGGCGATGATGTTCCCGCTGAGCGCCGGTGAGACCTGATACCCAGGGGCGTTTGTGATCTGCTGTTCTCCGCCGGAGGGGTTATCGAGGTCCATCAGGTAGATCTCGGGATCCTGGATGCCGGATCTGTCAAGGTAACACTCCCAGGCTATCTGGCTCCCGTAGAGCGAGGGCCAGGAGTGGCGGAGCCCGGTCGCGGACACCGGCATTTTCGTCTCGTCAGCGATGTCGTAGTACCAGGCCCGCTCGTCCGCGTCTTCTATCCAGGCGACGTACTTCTCCGAGAGCGCGGGTTTGAACTCGGTATTCCCGTCGGGAATCGTTGTCTTTGCGTCCGAGTCGATGGTGGCCATCACGGCCCCGGCGGCGATGTCGTAGAGGACGATGTTCGCTCTGCCGCTGCTGTCGTCGTACCAGGCGACGTGGTTCCCGCGGACGATGGGCAGCCACTGGTCGCCCGTGTCGGTGGTGAGCTGTGTTGTCGTTGTTGTAGAACGCTGATAGAGGTAGATATCCCAGTTCCCGTCGCGGTTATCCTGCCAGACGATGTAGTCTCCCGAGATGGACGGTTTCTCCTGCGAGGCGTCATCGGATGTTATCCTCTCGCCGACGTAGATGTAGGGTGACGGTGATTTGTTCCGGAATTCGTCTACGGTCCCAAAGTAGATGTCTTTGTTACCGTTCCGATCGTCTTCCCAGACGATCATGTCACCGTCGATATCAGGGCGTTCCTGCGCGTTTACGAAGGGGCGATAGATCTCCTCCCCCGACGCCGCTTCCACCGCCATGGCCGGCGATATCAACAGCCCGATGATAACGACTGCGCACAACAGTGCCAGATGTGTATGTTTTGCCATTCGTTTCCCCCTTTGTGCGAATCGCTCTCCACCTGCAAGACCGTGGTGCCTACCTGCCGGTAGGCACGAACGGACTGGCTAAAGCGGGTGCTTACCGGAGCACCCGACAGGTGTGCTGCGAGTTCCGATTTAAAGCCCGGTCATTGGGTAGCCGGTGAACGGGTGAATAGCGGTATAAATATATATCCTTTACGGTGATTTATTCATAGAATTTTATAATAAAAACTGGTATACCTCAACTGCCTGTATGGCCGGAGGGAGATCCGGACGGGTCTTCGCTACCATCTCGATGGAGAGAGGTGACTGGAGAAGCATCCGGCCGCACTGTCCCCGAACTTCAAAAAAAAGGAGGGTTAGCGGTTCTTCCTCGCCCAGAGGAAGAATGCCAGCGGGGCGAGGAGAGGCGCGTAGACGAGCGGTGCCGCCGGTGTCGTCGTCGGCGCGGCGGTGGTCGGCTCCGTTGTCGGTTCTGTGGTCACGGTGGTGGTGACGTTCATCTCTTCCGTGACCGTGGGAACCGTCTCCACCGGGGTGGTCATGTTCACCGGTGCCGCAGCGATGGCAAAGGTGGAGAACCCGGGGGTGGTTGCCCGGAACCGGTAGTTCCCGCCTCCTTCGCCGGTGACCTCGGTCTCGAGGATCTGCCAGCCGCCGTTGACGTGGCGCATGAGCCTGACGTCCTCCGGGGCCATGCCGTGCTCCTCGAGCCAGTCGGCCGGGATGGTGAACTCGATCACCGCATGGCTGATGTCCTGCGGGTCTGCCCAGTTGAGGGTGATCTCGATGTACTCGTAGACGTCACCGGCGGACTGCCCCGCAGTGCCGGGTTCGCTCCCTTCCTTCACGGTCAGCATCAACCGCGGGATGGTGTCGGCTGCCGTGACAGCGACATTGCTGACCGATGAGACGGTGATACCCGAGAACGTGAACGTCTCGCCCCTCCGCAGGTTCTCGCAGATCCCGGCGGAGAAGGTGGGTCCGCTGCTGCCGCCGTCGTTCCCGCCGCTGTCCCCGGGGTCGGTCGGAGTTGTTGTGGGTTCTACTGTGGGCCCGGGTGCGGCCGTGATGGTGACCGCCGCGGTCGCCTCCACGATGCCGGCCCGGGCCGTTATCTCCGCCGAGCCCTCTGCATGCGCTGTAAAGACGCCGGCCGCATCGATGGTGCCGACGGCCGAGTCGGAAGACGACCAGGCGACCCGGACCCAGTCCATGACGTTGTCGCTCGGGTCATAGACCGTGGCGACGAACTCCTGAGTCTCCCCGGGCGCAAGCGCGGTCGTCGCGGGGTCGACCTCGATGCAGGCCGGGACCGGGATCGGGGGACCGACGGTCACGCAGGCAGAGCCCGAGATCCCGTCCACCGATGCGGTGATGGTCACGTCGCCGTCTTCAAGGGCGGCAAAGACGCCGCAGTCGTCGATGGTGCCGATGCACGGGTCGCTGCTCTCCCAGACCACCACGGCGTCCGGTATGACGCAGCCGTACTGGTCGTACACGGTCTCGGTGAGCGGGAGGGTGTTTCCGGCGGCGATGGTGAAGTCGGACGGGCTGACCGCGAGCCGCGCCGGGACCGCCGATGCCGACCGGACCGTCACGACCGCGGTCCCGATCGCTTTGGTCTCGTTGACCTGAGCGACCATGGCCTCGCCGGCCCCTTCGACTGTCGCGGTGATGGTCGCGGTGCCTTCGCAGCGAGCAGTGAAGAGGCCGCTCTCGTCGATGGTGCCGACGGCTTCGTCGTCGCACGACCAGACCACAACAGAACCTGCGTTGTCCTGCAGGCCATGCGCGGTGAACTGCCGGGTCTCCCCCTCGTCCAGGGTGACCGCCGCCGGAGAGACGACGATGCCCGGGGATGCACGGATGACCGTCACGTCCGCCGTCCCGTCAACGCCGCATGCCGTTGCGGTGACGGTCGCCGTTCCTGCGGAGAGCGCGGTGAAGGCCCCGTCCGCACCGATGGTGCCGACGGTCTCGTCGCAGGTTGCCCAGGCGATATCGACGTCCGGCATGGTGCAGCCGAACTGGTCGTAGGCGGTTGCGGCGAACGTCTCCGCGTCGCCGATGTTCAGGGTGATTGCGGGAGGCGTGACGGCGATCCGGGAGAGGACCGGGTCGTTGCAGGCTACGGTGACGGTCGTGGTTCCGGCGGCGCCGTCGCCCGATGCGGTGAGGGTCGTCGTGCCCGGACAGAGGGCGACAAAGAGCCCGCACTCGTTGACGGTGCCGACACACGGGTCGCTGCTCGTCCAGGCGATCGCGGCATCCGGCACGAAGTCGCCGTAGCAGTTGAGCCCGACGGCCTCAAACTGCCGGGAGTCCCCGGGGTTCAGGGTGACCGCGGACGGGAAGAGGACGATCTTTGCGAGCGCCGGCTCTGCGGCGGTGACGGTGACGGCCGCCGTTCCGGATATGCCGCCTGCCGTCGCGGTGACGGTCGTCGTGCCTTCGGCAAGGGCCGAAAAAGCGCCGTTTGCGTCGATGGTGCCGACGGTCTCGTTGCTGCACGACCACGCTACCGAAACGCCCGGCAGGGTGTTGCCGGACGTATCCGAGCAGACGGTCGCGAACTCCCGTGTCTCGCCGACCACAAGGATGGCCTGTTGCGGCGTGACCGTGATGCTGTCGAGGACCGGTGCTTCAGTGCTGACCGTGACACTCGCGGTCCCGGAGGCGACGCCTGCCGTTGCGATGACGGTCGTCGTGCCTTCGGCTTCCGCCGTGAAGAGCCCGCTCGCGTCGATGGTGCCGACGGCCTCGTTGCTGCTCGCCCAGGCGACGTCGATGCCGGTCATGGTGCGGTTGAACTGGTCACGGAGAGTTGCAGAGAACTGCTGTGTGCCGTTGATCGCGAGTGTGGTCGCGGCCGGTGCGACTACGATGCTCGTTGCGACCGGTTCCTCGGTGGTCACCGTGACCGTTGCACCCGCAGAGATGGTGCCTGCGGTTGCGGTGACGATCGCCGTTCCCGCGGCACGAGCGGTGAAGAGCCCGCTTGCGTCGATGGTGCCGACGGTCGCATTGCCGCTATCCCAGGCGACGTCGACGCCGGTCATGACGTTGCCGAACTGGTCGCGGACGGTTGCCTCGAACGCCACCGTACTGTTGACCGTGACGGTGGGCGTGAGCGGGGTGATGGTAATCTCTGTTGCGACCGGCCCTCCGGGCTCTCCTGCGTTTACGGTGACGGTCGCCGTTCCGGATACGTTGCCCGCCGTCGCGGTGACGGTCGCGCTGCCCGCGGCCTTCGCGGTGAAGCGGCCGGTGTCGTCGATGGTGCCGACAGTTGCGTTGTCGCTCGTCCAGGTGAACGTAACGCCGGACAGTTTGAGCCCGAACTGGTCGCGGGCGAGTGCGGAGAACGGTTCGGTCTCGCCGACGTTCAGGGTGGCCGTGGGCGGTGTGACATCGATGTTCGTTACGACCCGCTCAACCGGCGCTTCGGGCTGGTAGACGAAGATGTAGAGGTTCGAGTTGGGGCCACGGCCTCTCTGCCAGACGATCGTGTTGCCGCTGACGGCAGGGTAGAGGTGTGCATCCTCGGAATCTTCGGCTTCAACCAGGCACATCTCTTCGCCCTGGAAGTCTCCCACGGCGAAGAGGTCGCACATGAAGATGCTCCGTTCTGGAATCTGCTTGTCCTCCCAGACGATGATGCCCCCGTCGATCGCCGGTGAGACCTGATCGAAATCGTTTCTGGTGATAAGCATCGTCCCTTCGGCGGGATCGTGGATATCGGCGATATATATGTCGGGATCCATCCTGTAGAGGGTATCTTCCCAGGCGATGAAGCTCCCGGATAGCGAGGGCCAGGACTGGGAGATCGAGGGCAATGGGTCATCTTCCGGTCTCGGGGCTATCGGCCCCACTATACTGCCGGCCGCGATGTCGTAGTAATAGACCTTGTCGTAGGTATGGACCGTCACGTCTCCCGGTTCTACCCAGGCGACGTACTGCTCCGAGAGTGCGGGTTTGAACTCGGTCGTCCCGCCGGGAATCGTTGTCTTTGCGTTGACGTCGATGACGTCCTTCACGGCCCCGGCGGCGATGTCGTAGAGAACGATGTTGGTCCTGCCGCTGCTGTCGTCATACCAGGCGACGTAGTTCCCGCAGATCGCGGGCAGCCACTGGTTGCCCGGATCGGTGGTGAGTCGTGTCGTCGTCGTTGTGGAACGCTGGTAGAGGTAGATATCCCAGTTCCCGTGCCGGTTGTCCTGCCAGGCGATGTAGTCTCCCGATATGGACGGTTTCTCCTGCGAGGCGGGGTCGTCCGTTATCCTTGTCCCGACGTAACTGTACGGCAGGGTGCTCCGGAAGTCGTCTACGGTCGCGAGAAATATGTCCTTGACTCCTTTTTCCTGTTCATCGTATCGGTCGTCTTCCCAGACGATCGTGTTGCCGTCGATATCAGGACGTTCCTGCGCTCCGTTGAAGGGACGATAGATCGCCTCCCCCGGGGCCGCTATTGCCGCCATAGCCGGCGATATCAGCAGCCCGACGGCGATGATTGCGTACAGCAATGCCAGATGCGTGTGTTTTTTCATGTTTTCCCCCCTTGATCGCTCTTCCGCCTGTGGAATCGCCGGTGCAGACCTGCCGGTAGGAATGAACGGTCGGCTAAAGCAGGGGCTTGCCTGAGTGCCTGGCAGGCGGAGTGCGAAATTCTCGTTAAGACCCGGTCATAGGGTAGCCGGTGAAGGGGTGGATAGTGGTATAAATATATAACCTTTACGGATATTTATTCTCATTTTTTTATAATAAAAACGAGAATTTCTTATGAGCCTTTATGGCCAGAGGGAGATCCGGACAGGTCTTTTTCGGATCGCACTCTGCCAGAAACGGGGAGACTGATGACGGCGTATATCCATCCGGCGACCGATATGGTCGGGTTTTTTCCACGGGGACCGCTGCTCATCGACCGGGTGCCCGGATCTTCGATCACTCGGATCCGGTATGGGTTTTTGATGGGTTGAACTGAATCTCACAGGTTATCGTAGGCATTTTTCCGATGGTCGAGATCGACCGCCATGATGACGAGCTGTTGATGCTCGAACGCCAGGATCACCCGGTACACCCCTACCCGCAGGGAGAATAGTGGTGAGTTCGTCAGGCGCTTCACCTGCAGGTGGGGAGATTCGTCTTCCGCCAGCAGTTCAAGTGCCCTGACGATCCGGGTGGCAGCCTCCTCTGGGAGGCGCTTTAATTTATGCCGGGCTCTTTTCGAGTAAATGAGCGAGTATCTCAATCGATCCCCAGATCCCGCTTCAACTCTTCGTGCGTTACAAACTCGCCCCGCCGGATCTCGTCAAGCGACGCCTGGATGTCGGCGATCGTCTCAGGGCTCAGGGGCTCGGGGTCCTCGCTCTGGTCCAGCAGCCGGCGGACTATGGTCCGATATGGCTCTCTGGGGTAGTGGCGCAGGCGGTTCAACCGGTCCCGGTCGGATCTGGTGATCTCGATCGTGGTTGTCTCCTCGGGCATAACGAGTTATGGGTCGTCATAAGATATAATAACGTGGCTATGGGTGGAGGTGATGGGGGGTCACGCTCCTCAGGTCCCGTTTCAGCGCCTCGTGCCTCACAGCCCCGCCGGATATCGTCGAGCGATGCCTGGATGCTGGTGAGTGCCCCCGGACTCCGGAGTTCGGGGTCGCCGCTCTGGTCCAGCAGTCGGCGAACGATAGCCGGTAGGGCTCATTCGGGTAACGGCGGAGTTCATCCAGACGGTTCCGGTCGGATTTGAAGGTATTGATTGTGATTGTGGTCGTCTCTTCGGGCTTGCCGGATGACATGCCGCCGCCGAATCGCATACCCATCCACACTCCTGGTAACCATTATGCTGAGAGGCTGCCGCCGGGCGCCCTTCGAAGAGGCGGGGGGAGGCCACTGCCTCGTTCTTCGCACTCCCGGCCTCCGGCCGCCGGGTCCCGCCCCCTTCACAGCGGGAAGATCGCGTACTGGATGTACCAGATGTACTCCACCGTCGGTATCCAGAAATGATAGCCCTCCCAGCAGCTGGTGGCGAACCGGAAGTCGACGACGGCCAGCCACGCAAACGGGAAGAAGATCAACACCGGGACCGCGTAGGCGAGGAGGCGGGGGAGAGGTCCGGCGGGCGAGGACAGCAGAGCACCGCGGCCCCGGCGAGGAAGAGATAAGTGAGGGTCGTGATGAACGCCGGAAGAGTCTTCACCAACCATTGTAAATATGACCAGCACTTACAGTATTGTCATGGTTGCAACCAAGCGGATACCGGTCTCAGAAGGTGTATGGGAGGACATCTCCGATCTCAAGCGCCCGGGACAGACGTTCGATGATCTCCTCTCCCACATGGTGGAACTGGAGAAGAAGCGCCGATTCATCGAGGATATGGATCGTATTGAGGCGGAGGGGGATTTCGTGGAGCTGAATTTTGACGTTCCGGATACTGATTAACCGCAAGGCCCTTGAGAGTATCCGGAGTTTCCGCTCGAAGAGCCGGCGGATCGTCATGGAGAGACTGAAGACGCTTCAAGATGATCCGTTCCCCGGTGGCGGGAGCGATAAAGAACGTCTGTATGTTCAGGGACGGGAAGACACCTATCGCCTTCATATAAGCCATACCTTCACGGCATTCTATCGCATCCATAAGGCAGAGCAAGAGGTTCATGTTCTCGCCGTGATGCCGATCGAGCGAGCGCACAAGTGGTATGGGCGTTTTTAACCCCAGAAGTCAACTGTTAACCCTATCGTGCAGCTATTCAGCCCGACGGTGATGTCGTAAAACCGCGTGAACCACCCCCCGGCTTTGCGCAGGGGGTCTTTACGCTCTGCCGTTCGCACCTCCGGTGCTCAAACTCCACCCCCGCAAAGGCACGACGGAGAAGCGGGGAGCGCATCACTCCTCACTTCCCGTCTCTCCCTCGTAATCGTCGCATTCATCCTCAGCGTCCTCGGTCTCCAGGATGTACCCCGCGACGGCGAGGATGAGCGGCACCCCGACGGGACGGCAAACCCCGTCGGGCCGTGGAGGGTGGGGCCGTACCCTGGGTTGCGACGAACCTGCAAACGTCAACTTCCTGCCCTTCAGAGCGGGAAGATCGCATACTGGATGTACCAGATGTACTGCACCATGGGTATCCAGAAGTGGTAGCCCTCCCAGCAGCTGGTGGCGAACCGGAAGTCGACAATGACTTCCCAGGCGAGCGGGAAGAGCATCAGCACCGGGACGGCATAGGCGAGGAGGCGGGGGGAGGCGCGGCGGGCGAGGACGGCGGCATAGAGCGCCGCTGCCCCGGCGAGGAAGAGGCAGGTGAGGGTCGTGATGATCGTGACCTGCCCGGCGGGGTTGTTGCCGGCGATGACCTGGAGGACGATGAATATGAGCGGGAGGTCGATGATCGCGAGCCAGAAGAGGATCTTGAGGGATTCCCGGACCCCGTCGCCGTCGAGACCG
>NZ_DAOSET010000043.1:0-19245 GCF_035363275.1 Methanoculleus sp.
CGTCATCAGGGAAGACCGGATCAACTCGGTCATGCACACGGTCTTTTCCGTGCAGTGAACTATCCCCCTTATGCAGGGGCTCTTCCTGCTCTGCCCCTTCGATCCCGCAGAGATAAAAATGGGTGGTGTGGTTATTCTGGGTTAGAGGTGATGTGTTCGGTAGGATGTTTTATTGGAGGTTCTCCGTCACTCGATCTCCTCCGCCGAGATCTCATTGAGAGCCGGCGAGAGGGTCGCTTCGGGAGAGATATCGAAGTAGGGTTCGATAACTGAGTCGTTCTCACAGTCGTGATACTGCTTTCCTTCGCTCCTGGTCCTCATCCAGAGACGAATCTGCTGGAGTAACGTCACGTGGTTCAATCCTTTCGTCCGCAGCGGGTCTGTTCCCACTGTGACATGCAGCCATTCTGATCTCCAGAGAATAAATCCATTGTGATACGATATTTTGCTGTTAGGGTCCGAAATTTCTGGTAAATCGCAAAAACGTTGGGTTTTAGGTGGTATTCGTGCCAGTTCCGCCCGGGCCCCATTTACGTTCGCCGGAAGATACCGTCGAGTTTCCTCTTATCGAACGCCACCACCGTCGGCCTCCCATGCGGGCAGGTCCAGGGAGTCTTCGTCCGGGCGAGCTGCGCGAGGAGGCGCTTCTGCTGGTCGTGCGTGAGGAGGGCGCCGGCCTTCACCGCGCCCCTGCAGGCGACGATACAGGTGACCGCCTCACGCCGGCCCGGAGCGGTGCGCGACTCGCCGTTCAGGATCTCGGCGATCGTCTCCCTGACGCCCTCGGGGTCTTCGACTGCGCCGAGGGCGGCAGGCACCGCCCGGACGGCGAAGGTGTCCCGGCCGAACTCCTCCACCACGAACCCTTCGCCGGCAAGGAGCCCCGTTGCGTCCCGGAGTGCGGCAGACTCTTTCGGGGGGAGCGAGAGAACGACGGGCACGATCAGTTCCTGCGACCCGGCTCCGGCATCGCGCAGCTCCGTGACCTGGTCGTAGAGAATGCGCTCGTGGGCCGCGTGCTGGTCGACGAGGTAGAGGGTGCCGTCGGTCCCTTCCGCCACGATGTAAGTCGCCGCCACCTGCCCGACCGGCTCCATGGCCGGGAGGAGGTTCTCCGCACCCTCGCCCTCCGTCCGACGGAGCTGCCTATCGGAGAGGGTGAGTTCCCGGTGCCCCGCCGTGTAGGACGATGCGGTCTCGCCGACTGCCGGTGCCGGTCCAGGCGGGAGAATCTGCTGCTGTACCGGCTCGGCCGCCGCCTCGCGGACGAGATCGTGCCCGGCGAGCGCCTCTCCTACCGCGGCCGCAATCGCCGCGAGGATCTCCCGCTCCCGGGAGAGGCGGACCTCCCGTTTCGCCGGGTGGACATTGACGTCCACGAGGCCGGTGTCGATCGAGAGGTCAATGAACGTCACCGGGTAGCGGTCCTTTGGGAGGAGGGTGCCGTAGCCCTCCCGGACGGCGGCGGCGATCTGCCGGGAGGTGATGCTCCTGCCGTTGATGCTGATAACGACTTGCGAGGGGTTCCCCCTGCTCTCCGACGGGCGGGAGATGTAGCCGCGGATAGCGAGGAAGGGGAGCTTCCCCTCGACCGGGACGAGGGCCCGGGCAAGATCCGCACCGTAGAGGCCCGCGACAGCGTTCAGAACTCCTCCCGACCGCTGGGTCGCCATCCGTTCCTTCCCGTTATGCACCACCCGGAAGGCGACCTCGCCGTGCGCGAGGGCCAGGTTCTCCACAACGGTGTAGATGTGGGCGAGCTCGGTGTTCCTGCTTTTGAGGAACTTCCGGCGGGCGGGGGTGTTGTAGAAGAGGCGTTCCACGGCGACCGTCGTCCCTTCCGGCGCACCCACCTCACTCTTCTCCACGACCTCGCCGCCCCTGACGACGATCCGTGTCCCGGCGAGTGCCGCGCCCCCCCGGGGACGGGTGACCAGGGTCACCTCCGCGACGGCGGCGATGCTTGCAAGCGCCTCCCCCCGGAACCCCAGGGTGTGGATGGCGGAGAGGTCGGCGATATCCCGGATCTTGCTCGTCGCGTGGGGATGAAACGCAAGGACCGCCTCCTCCGGCGTCATGCCCTCGCCGTTGTCGGTCACCCGGATCTTCGTGACCCCGGCCATGTCCGAGGCAACGTCGATGAGGATGCTTGTTGCGCCCGCATCGATCGCGTTCTCGAGGAGTTCCTTTGCCACCGACGCGGGTCGTTCCACGACCTCGCCGGCGGCGATCTGATTCACCGTATCGGGGTCGAGGACCTCTATCTTCGTCATCGTCCTCCATCCTCCCCGTTTGCAAGCCGCTTCAACCGGCACAGGGTGTTCAATGCCTCGATCGGCGTCATCTCGTCGGGGTTCAAGGCCGCAAGTTCCCTGACCGCCGGGTTCTCCTCCATGATTCCCTCGCCGGGATCGACGAGGAGCATCTGGGTGTAGCGGGGGGCCCGTGGCCCGCCGGAGTTCTCCCGCACCGATGCCTCCTTCAAGAGCGTCATCGCCCGGTCGGTCACCTTCTTCGGGATGCCGGCAAGGTGCGCCACGTGGACGCCGTAACTCTTGTCGGTCGCGCCGGGGATGATCTTCCGGAGGAAAACGACGTCCTCTCCCGTATCCTTCACGGCGAAGTGGAAGTTCTTCACCCGTTTGAGCGACCCCTCGAGGTCGATCAGATCGTGGAAATGAGTCGCAAAGAGAGTCCGGGGCCCGGAAACTGCTTTCCCATGCAGGAACTCCACCACCGCCCGGGCGATCGCGCACCCGTCGAGCGTGCTCGTCCCCCGGCCGATCTCGTCGAGGATCACGAGGCTCTGCGGCGTCGCGTTGTTTAAGATGTTTGCAAGTTCCAGCATCTCCACCATGAACGTCGACTGTCCCGAGGCAAGGTCGTCGAACGCCCCCACCCGGGTGAAGACCCGGTCGACGACCCCCACCGTCGCGTGACGGGCCGGGACGAAACTCCCCATCTGGGCCATGATGCAGCAGAGCGCCACCGCCCGCATGTAGGTTGACTTCCCTGCCATGTTCGCCCCGGTGATGATCGTGATCTGGTCGCCGGCGGAATCAAGGTCGGTGTCGTTGGGGACAAACGGCACCGGGAGGTGCCGCTCAACCACCGGGTGGCGCCCGTCCCTGATGATGGTCCGGCCGCTCTCCTCGATCACCGGGCGGGAGTAACTGTAGCGGGCCGCGACCTCGGCGAGGGCCGCATACACGTCGAGCAGCCCCACCGCCCGTGCGGTCGCCTGGAGACCGGGGACGTCCGCCGCGAGCGTCCGGATGAGTTCGGCGTAGATCTCCGCTTCGAGCGCGCCGAGCCGTTCTTCCGCGGTCGCGATCATCGCCTCCTTCTCCTTGAGGTCGGGTATCGTGTAGCGCTCGCCGTTCGCGGTCGTCTGCCGGCGCTCGTACTCCGGCGGAACCAGGTGCAGGTTCGGTCTCGTCACCTCGATGTAGTAGCCGAAGACCCGGTTGTAGCCGACCTTGAGCGACTTGATACCGGTCCTCTCCCGCTCCTGCTGCTGGAACTCCACGATCCAGTCCTTCCCGGACGTCGCAAGGTGCCGTAGTTCGTCGAGTTTCCCGTTGAACCCTTCCCTGATCATCCCGCCGGCCACCGCGCGCGCCGGGGGCTCGTCCACGATCGCCCGTCCGACGAGTTCCCTGACGGAGGCATGGTCGCTCATCGCGTCGAGGGCCTCATGGACGAGCTCCGGCACTTCGCCGGAAAAAAGCGCCTTTACATCCGGGATCGCTTCGAGGGACTCCTGGAGTGTCGCAAGGTCCCGTGGGCCGGCATTCCCGTAGGCGATCCTTCCTGCGATCCGCTCGATGTCGGCGAAGGCGCCGAGGGTTGCGCGAAGTGTCTGCCGGTCGAGCGCGTGATCAACGAGCCATTCCACCGCATCAAGCCTCCCCTCGATCGCCTCCTTCTCGATCAACGGGCTGATCAGGAACGAGCGCATCGTCCGGCTCCCCATCGATGTCGCCGTGACGTCGAGCGCGGCAAGAAGCGTGTTCCCGTCGCCAACGCCCTGGATGCCCGTCGTGATCTCGAGGTTTCTCAATGTGATCGCGTCGAGCACCATGTTCCCCGACGGGATCCGGGTCGAAAGCCCCGTGATGTGGGAGAGGGATGAGTGCTGGGTCTCCTGGGCGTAGCGCAGCGCCGCTCCGGCCGCGGCGACCGCTCCCGTCATCCCGGCACACCCGTAACCGTCGAGCGTCGCCGTCCCGAACTGCTCGCAGAGGCGCTCGTACGCCGTGTCGAAGTCAAAGGCGTCGTCGCGGTAACGGCTCACCGTCACCCCGAGCCCCTCAAGCCGGCCGGGGAGCGCGTTCGCCAGGCTCTCCGGGACGATTGCTTCGGACGGGCGGTACCTGGCCGTCTCCGAGACGATATCAGCGTAGTCACGCTCGGCGCTCCCGGAAGAGACGAAGAACTCGCCGGTGGAGACATCCAGGAACGCGAGACCGAAGATCTCTTTCCGGTCGGGGGCGACTGCCATCAGGTAATGGGCCCCCGCGGAGCCGAGCATCGATGAATCGATGAGCGTCCCGGGGGTGATCACCCTCGTGACCTCCCGTTTCACCACGCCTTTTGCAGTCTTTGGGTCCTCCACCTGGTCGCAGATCACCACCTTGTAGCCCTTGCCCACCAGGCGGGCGATGTAGCCGTCGGCAGCGTGGTGGGGGACCCCTGCAAGCGGCATACGGTCGCCGTTCTTATCCTTGCCCCGGGCTGTCAGGGTGATATCGAGTTCCCGGGCTACCACGCCGGCGTCCTCCCCGAACGTCTCGTAAAAGTCCCCCATCCGGAAGAAGAGGACGGCGTCGGGGTACCGGGCCTTCACTGAGTAATACTGTCGCATTGCCGGGGTCGGTCCGTCGGTCATCGCATCTCCGTATAGAATTCGCATGGAGTCACATAAGGGTACTGCCCCGGAAAACCGGCGGAGAATGCTCCGATTCCCCACCCGGCCGGGGTGGTTCCTGCCAAACTAGATACGTCCGAAACGCATACAGGGTACACGATAATTTATGGCGGCGACGATCGCAGAGAAGATCTTCTCGATGAAGTGCGGCAGCACTGTCCGCGCGGGCGACGTGGTGATGGCGCCGGTGGATGCGGCGATGATCCACGACATCACCGGCCCGCTTGCGGTTCGGGTCTTTGGTGAGATGGGTGGAGAGCACGTATTCGATCCGGAACGGATTATTATGCTCTTCGACCACCAGGTGCCTGCCGACTCGATACCGGCTGCCGAGAACCACGTCTTCATGCGGCAGTTCGCAGAGGAGCAGGAAATCCACAACTACGACCTCCTCGAGGGCGTCTGCCACCAGGTTGTCATGGAGAAGGGGCGGGCGGCGCCGGGCGAGATCATCGTCGGGACCGACTCGCATACCTGCACCTACGGTGCGGCGGGCGCGTTTGCGACCGGGATCGGCTCGACCGATATGGGGTTCGTCCTGAAGTTCGGGGCGCTCTACTTCCGGGTGCCGGAGAGCATTCTCATCGAGGTGAATGGGACGTTCGGCCGGAGGGTCGGTCCGAAGGACCTGATCCTCTCGCTTGCCGGGGATATCGGCGCCGACGGCGCGACTTACATGGCGCTCGAGTTCGCCGGCCGGACGATGGAGAAGATGAACATGGCCGGCCGGATGACCTGCGCGAACATGGTGATCGAGATGGGAGCGAAGGCCGGGATCGTCCGGCCCGACGCGGCCACCTGGGACTACGTCGCCGCCCGCCGCGCGATCGAGCCCTTCGACCTTGCGGGCGATCCGGACGCAGCCTACCGGGACCGCCGGCACTACGACGTCACCGACCTCGCACCTCAGGTCGCCGTCCCCCACAACGTCGACAACGTCGTGGACGTCACGAAGGTCGCCGGGACGAAGGTCGACCAGGTCTTTATCGGTTCCTGCACGAACGGGCGCTACGAGGACCTTTTCGAGGCGGCCGAGGTGATGGGGAGCGCTGACCGCTTCGCCTCCGGTGTAAGGGTGATCGTCATCCCGGCCTCGCGGACGGAGTACCTCAAGGCCCTCCGGGCCGGGCTCATCGAGCGGTTCGTCGAGGCCGGAGCCCTTGTGGAGGCGCCGTGTTGCGGCCCGTGCATGGGCGGGGCGTTCGGGCTCCTCGCCCCCGGCGAGGTCTCGCTCTCGACCTCGAACCGGAACTTCCGGGGGAGGCAGGGGAGCACCCAGGCCCGGGTCTACCTCGCCTCGCCGGCGACGGCAGCGGCAAGCGCCCTCTACGGCGAGATCACCGACCCGAGGGAGGTGTGAACCATGCGAGTCTGGAAGTTCGGCGACGATATCGATACGGACGCGATCATACCGGGGAGGTTCCTCACGATCTACGACCCGGCGGAGCTCGCGAAGCACGCGTTCGAGGGGACGCGAGACGAGTTTGCGAAGGGGGCCTGGGAGGGCGACGTCGTGGTGGGGGGCACCAACTTCGGGTGCGGCTCCTCCCGGGAGCACGCACCGCTTGCGCTCCTCGGCGCCGGGGTGAGGGTCGTGGTCGCGAAGTCCTTTGCGCGGATCTTCTACCGGAATGCCGTCAACACGGGGCTCCTGCCCCTGGTCTGCCCGGAGGCGGATGCCATAAAAGACGGGGAGACCGTGAGGGTGGACCTCGCCGGCGGCTATATCGAGGCGGACGGCAGAAGGCTCCCTGTCGAGCCGGTGCCCGGGTTCATGAAGGAGATCGTCGATTCCGGCGGCCTCGTGGCCTACGCGAAGAACCTGGATGAGGTGAAGACATGCAGCACAGAGTAGCAGCAATCGGCGGGGACGGGATCGGCCCCGAGATCGTGGCGGCGGGGAGAGAGGTCCTCGATGCCGCGGGCGAGCGCTACGGTTTTGACATCGCGTGGACCGAGTTCGATATCGGTGCGGAGCGCTACCTTGCAACCGGCGACCTTCTCACCGAAGAGGATATCCGGGAGCTCTCGAAGTTCAACGCGATCTACTTCGGGGCCATCGGCGACGACCGGGTGAAGCCGGGGATCCTGGAGAAGGGCATCCTACTTGCGATCCGGTTTCATTTCGACCAGTTCATCAATCTCAGACCGATCAAACTCCTGGACGGCGTCGAAACACCGCTCGCGAACAAGGGGCCGGAGGATATCGACTTCGTCGTCGTCCGGGAGAACACCGAGGATTTCTATGTCGGTATCGGCTCAAGGTTCAGGGGTGAGCGCGAGTCAAAGACCCTGGAGGTCGTCCGCGACATCTACAATGTCAAATTCGGGCTCGACGTCGAGACCGACGCCGACGAGCTCGCCTACCAGATCGGCATCGTCACCCGGCCGGGCGCGGAGCGGGCGATCCGCTACGCTTTCGACCTCGCGGAGCGGAGGGGCAGGAAGGTCACGTCAGTCGACAAGGCCAACGTCCTCTCCGACGTCTACGGCCTCTGGCGGGACGTATTTTCTGATGTCGCCACCAGCTACCCGGACGTCCGGACGGAGTTCAACTTCGTCGACGCAGTCACGATGTGGTTCGTCAAGAACCCCGAGTGGTTCGACGTCGTCGTCACGCCGAACATGTTCGGCGATATCATCACCGACCTCGGCGCCATGATCCAGGGCGGGCTTGGGCTCGCCCCCGGCGGGAACATCAACCCCGCGGGCACATCGATGTTCGAGCCGATCCACGGCTCCGCTCCGAAATACCGGGGCCTCGACGTCGCAAACCCGCTTGCAACCGTCTGGGCGGGCTCGATGCTCCTCGACCACATCGGCGAGCATGAGGCCGCGGCGGCCGTGCTCCGGGCGATCGAGCGGAGCATCCTTGACGGGTTCGTCACCCATGATATGGGCGGCGCGAGGAAGACGAGCGAGGTCGGGCGGTATCTTGCATCGCTCGTAAAGACGGTGTAGGGCGAGAGCCCCCTCTTATTTTTCCGGAAAAGACCGTCTTTTATATCTCCACACTGCCATGATCTTCTAGACTGATGCCAGACGACCAGCATATGCCGTGTGAGAATCCGCTCTGGCCGTGTGCGATGACCGGGGCGGTCGCCTGCCTTGCGGGGTTCGAGGACCTCGCCGTCATCGTCCATGGTTCGAGCGGATGCTACTTCTACCCTGCGTCTCTCGTCGGGGTCCCTGTCCACGGGACGTTTCTCGTCGAGAACGAGATCATCTTCGGCACGGAGCCACGCCTCGCGGAGGTGATCCGGGAACTCGAGAGCCGGTACTCCCGGATAGCCGTGGTCAACACCTGCGTGCCCGCCGTTATCGGCGAGGATATCAACGGCGTTGCCCGTGACGGGCGGGTCCTCGTCGTCGACAGCCCGGGGTTCCTCGGCGACCTCGAGGCCGGCTATCACCGGGCGCTCGCAGTGGTCGCGCCGGAGGTCGATCCCGATGCCACCGGCGTCAACATCGACGGCATCTGCCGCGCCGACCCCTTCTGCCGGGGGAACACCATCGAGGCGCGACGCCTGCTCGACCTCGCCGGGACGACCGTCGCTACCACCTTCTGCCTGGACCGCTATGCCGCGGCGCACTGTGCGGCACCCTTCACCGTCGGCACGAACCCTGACCTTGCGAGCGGCGTCGGAACGGCGTCCGGCTCGCTCCTGGGACTCGATGCCATCGGCGAGACCTTTGAGGCGCTTGCTGCGGTGATCGACGGCGTCGATTCCCGGCCGATTGCAGAGGAGATCGCCTGGGCCGATGCCCGGATCACAAAAGCCTGCGAGAAGTATCTCCGCAGGTTCGATCCGCCCCGGGTGACGATCGCTGCCGGAGGCTCGTATGCCGCGTTCGCCGCGGACCTCCTCGACCGGTATCTCGGCGCCGAGATCGCCTGCATCGCCGCCCGGAACGACTCCGGTGCATGGAGCAGCGCCGTCACCTATACGACCGACTTCTCACTCATCCGGGATATGATCCGGGACGCCGAGCCGGACCTGATCCTCGGTTCCTCCTATGAGCGGGCGATCGCTCCCCGCGCCGCCTTTGTCGGGCTGACGTCGCCGCTCCGTGGCAGGGTTCTCCTCTCCTCCCGTGCCCTGGTCGGGATCGAGGGGGCGCTCTGGTTGATGGACGAGGTGCTTAACGCCTGCATCAACCGGAACCGGCGCCCGGAGAGCACAGGCAACGGACCGGATCCCGGAAAGCGTTAATACTCGCGGTGCAAGAGCACTCATGCAGGAGAACGGGGAATCGATCCGATCCCCCGGCTGCCGCATGAGTTGGTCAGAATGCCGCTTGTCAAGATTGAGATCCGTTCCGGGAAGCCGGTTGCGTACCGGCAATCGCTTATCGAGAGCCTCCGTGAAGCTTTTGCAGATGCGCTCCAGACCCCGGAGGCTACCCTCTGGATCCGGCTCTGCGAGCGAAAAGAGGAGAACTTCCCGATGCCTCCCGGCCGATCCGACGATGCGGTCCTGATCGAGGTCTCGCTCATGCCGGGGCGGAGCCCCGAGAAGAAGCAGGGGCTCTATCGGGCTATCGTCGGGCACCTCGCCCGTGATCCGGGCGTCCGCCCCGACGACGTCTGTATTGTCCTCTACGAGCCCCCCGTCGAGAACTGGGCCGAAGACGGCGAGGCATTCGTGCCATCCCGGTAAGTCCTCCCGCCCGGCCGGACCTCCCATAAGGTATTTATAGGGCGGCGGAGATCGAGATGCCGATCTCGCCCGTACAGGCGAGGTAGGTATAAGGGGGTTAATGGCATGACACATTTCGGCGGACCCGCCGCCCACGGTATGCTTATCCAGAAGATGTACGATCTCCTTGATGAGGACCAGGCGCGGCAGCTGATGATCCGGATGATCGAGTCCCGTATCAAGATGAAGCAGCACCGGATCGAGGCGATGCAGTACAAGATCGAGACGTATAAGATGGCGCGCGAGATGCTTGAGAAGGGCATAAAGAAGTAAACCTGCGACCCGGTACGCTCCGGTAGGTGAGAACCAGGGGCTGCCTCCTCTTTTTTACCCCTCACGACGAATAAACCGGTATGGACGTGAACGTCAGGGGATATCGCGATGCGGATTATCCGGCAGTCTGTGACCTCGAGCGGGAGAACAGCCCGGAGGGCTGCAAGCCCGAGGTTTTTATCCGGCAGGCGGGCGTCCTCTTTGCCGATACCTTCCTCGTCGCGGAATGCGCCGGGGCGATCGCCGGCTACACCATCGGGGCGCTTGTGCAGCACCGGCCGGAGACCGGGTGGATCCTCCGGCTGGTGGTATCGGGGGAGAACCGGCGCCGGGGGTTCGGTGAGAGCCTTGTTGCCGCGGTCATCGGCGGTCTCCGGGAGCGCGGGGCGGGGGAGGTCTACCTCTCGGTTGCGCCGGAAAACCACGCCGCCCGGACGCTCTACGAGAAGTGGGGATTCCGGGAGGCGGGGTTCTGCCCGGCCTACTTCGGCGAGGAAGGCGCTCGCTTCGTCCTCCGGAGGGACCTCACTGCGGGAAGGCTTAATCCGTTTGAATTGAGATAGGTGGTGTGATCATATGCCGCTCACCCCGCTCCGTATCGGAGAGGCGTTCAAACCGGCGCCGCAGTTCCGGTCCTACCTCTACGCCTCGCTGGTCCTGGCCGTTGTCCTCTTCGTCCTGCCCTGGCTCGTCCCCGTCGTCCTCTTCAGCCCGATGATCATCGGTCTCGCTATCGCGCTGCCGGTCGTTGCCATCGTCCTCTTCGTTATCTACTGGATCCCTCTCTACTACGCGAGCATCGTCTACCGGCTCACCGTCACCGAGATCACCTGGCAGCGGGGGGTCTGGTTCCGGCAGACGGGGATCGTCCCCTACAACCGGATCACGAACGTCGATATCACCCAGGGACCCCTGATGCGGTTCTTCACCTTCTCGGCGGTCAAAGTGCAGACCGCGGGCTACTCAGCCCAGGCGCAGGCGGAGATTCTCCTCAACGGGATCGAGGACCCCAAGGATCTCCAGGAGAAGATCATGAACTTCGTCCGGACGACCGGTCCGACCGCGATCGGGGCCGGGCCGGAGGAGCCGCCGGCACTCCCGGCCGGCGGTGAGGTCGTGGAGGAGCTCCGGGCGATCCGGCGGCTGCTTGAAGGCCGGCAGGAGAGATAACACTTTTTTTTGAGGAAAAAGGTGGGAGGGCTAGCTCCCGACGACCCTATCCCGTTTGATGACCAGGACCGGCTGATTGGCGTTCTTGATCACGTACTCCGAGACCGTCCCGAGCAGCCGGTCGCGGATGTTCGACCGGCCGTGAGAGCCAAGGACGATCAGCGAGGCTCCCTCTGCATCCGCCGCGGCCACGATCTCCTTGCCCGGGCTGCCGACGGGTGTTCGGACGGTCACCTTCACGCCGTGCTTCTCGAGCGCCCGGCGGACGTCGAGGATCCGGTGCTGGATCTCCTCCCGCAGTTGCCGCTGGGTCTCGGTCTCCTGGTCGGGTACTGTCCCGAGGAACCCCTGCCCCCCCATGGCGATCAGGGTGATCTCCTTCTGGTCGATGACGTGGACGAGAACCACCTCCCGGGTTCCCGCCTCCTTCAGTGCGGGGATGTAGCCCAGCACCTTCATGGATGGTTCTGAGAAGTCCGTTGGGAATAAGATGCGTTCGAACATACTCTGGCACTCTCTCCGATGAGTTTCTCTGTGGGCCAGGTATTTAAATGACGTTGTGGGGTGCCTGCCGGGTGAGAGGGGATCGGGGTTCTGGACCAGCATTCCCATGGGCATCAGGGCACTTTCTTCTCAACACAGTACCGGTCAGAACGTTTCTTTATCATCTTGTGATCGCAATCGATTGATCGATATGTGTCTGCAAAATAAGGTTCTTCTTCATGCGCAGAGCTCCAGTTGTGACAATCAGAGTGTTTTACCTTTGCCCTGATGGACGCTTTATTGGAGTTCTCCACTATTCATCCAGGGTCGCCAGGATATCTCGATTCCGATACGGTCGGTCCTGCTTGCCGATGTTCATCCGGTCGAGGAACTCGCCAAGAGGGAGAACTCCCTTCGTTGAACCCGAAGTCCATGATATACTATCCGATCACGAGTATCGGGGTACAGTCGCTCCCCGCGTTCTTATGCATGGAGGACCGGGGGTGACCGTCGTCTTATCTCTTATGGTCGGATCAACGCAATGTTCGACACAGGAGTCTCCGGCAGACAGCCGGTGCCTCACCCCCGCCCCTTCCCCCGGATCAGCACCCGCCACCGGTGCAGCATCCGCCGCAGGCCGGCAGTCCCCACGGGCGCAGGATACGGCAGAGGAATGACCACCCCGTCCGGGGGGGCGATGGTGAGGTCGAGGGCTTCGATGCATTCGGCGCAGACGGCCTCTGCGACCGGGTCCGGGTTGAGTGCCGGGTGGGGAGGCCGGAAACAGACCCGGCTCCCCGCGATGTCGGCAAACCGGGAGAGCATCTCCGCCTGGTAGGCCCGCTCCTCCTCGACGGCGGCCGAAGCGTCGACGCCGCAGATCCGGCCGGCCTCCTCCAGGAACCGGCACGTCCCGGCAAGGCCGGTGGGGAACGATTCGATACAGGGCGTCTTAAACCTCCGCTTGAGGTCCTCGCCGACCGGCCGGAGCGCCGGTTCCCGGAGGATGTTGACGGCAGCAGCGCCGAGGCGTTCGACGTCCCCGGTGCCGATCCGCCGCACGAACCGGAGGTTGATGCCGATGCCGAGCCGCGCAAGGAGACGGGCGATCTCTGCCGCGTTCTCGTCGACGCCGTACTCCAGATTCTTCTCGCCGACCAGGTTCGCCGTCAGCGTCACTTCGGCCGCAGGACTCGCGAGCGTTGCGACCGAGGAGAGAGCGTTTCTGACGCCGGTCTCAAAGACCCCGCCGAGGAACCCCGCGGTCGGCACGGCGACAACCGGGACGCCTCGCGGTTTTGCACAGACCGCCGCGGTGTCGTCCCCGATCGTCTCGACGATGCAGGTCGAGAGAACGAAGACGGAGGTGGGTGCAGGGGAGACCGAGAGCGCCCGTGCTATGGTCTTCTCCAGCGCATCCTCCCCCCCGAATATGATGTCGTTCTCCGTAAGGCGGGTGGAGAGGAGGCGAGGGGCTTCGAGCCGGTCGTTTGAGAGCAGTGTGGCGTGGAGGAGGGAGAAGTTGTGGTGCGTACACCCTGCCGGACCGTGGACGATGCAGACAGCGTCCCGTACCTCCGTGAGCACCGAGAGCGCTCCGGTCAGGGTGCACCCCTCAAACCTGGACGAATTCAAGGGCGAAGGATTCGAGCTCATCCATCTCGAGGGGGGTGGGGATACTCGTCGTTCTGTTTTCGCAGATCGTGCGCCCGAGGTCCCGGTAGACCGCTGCCTGGTTCGATTCGGGGGCGTATTCGACGACCGTCTGCCGGTTCAACTCCGCAACCTGCACCCCGCGGTCGCGGGGGACGTAGGCGATGAGCCGGGAGTTAATCCTGTGGGCGAACTCTTCCACCAGGTCCCGCTCGCCGTCGATGTTCTTTGCGTTGCAGATCACGCCTCCGAGCGTGCACTTGCTCCGCACCCGGCGCGAGAGACGGGCGATGGCCTTAGCGATGTTGTTTGCCGCGTAGACGGACATCAGTTCGCCGGAAGTGACCAGGTAGATCTCCTGCGCGTATCCTTCCCGCATCGGCATCGCAAACCCGCCGCAGACGACGTCTCCGAGGACGTCGTAGACGATTACGTCGCCTTTGAGGGCGTCCAGGCGTTCAAGGAGCTGGAACGTCGCGATGATTCCCCGGCCGGCGCATCCTATCCCCGGTTCGGGACCGCCGGCCTCCACGCACCGCACCCCCCCAAAGCCCCGGTAGACCACATCGTCGACAGTGATAGTTGCATCCCCGCGCTCCCGGATAAGGTCGAGCACCGTCGGGATCCAGGTCCCGTGCATCAGCATGCGGGTACTGTCGTGCTTCGGATCGCACCCGATCTGCAGGATGTCAAGTCCTTCTCCCGCGAGTGCTGCCGATAGGTTTGCCGCCGTAGTGGATTTCCCGATTCCCCCCTTCCCGTAGAGGGCGATCTGCTTCATCATTTCTACTATGCGCTCGCATGGGTAATTAGGTGTCGGATGGTGTTTGCAATGTTCAATCATATATATCTCACTGCAATATAGAACGTGCGTTAAACCAATTACTTTCATAAAATAATCTATATTTACCATTATTTAACTAATTTGATTACAATCCTCTGTTTTTTATTATTAGAAATGTATATAACACTAAAGTATAAACCCCTGGTTAAGCAGGAAGGAGTACGATGGACCCACGGTTTCGATCACGGTTGATTGCGGCGCTTATTCTCATCGCCGTCGTCTGTTCGGCCTTCTCAGTGAGCCCGGTCACCGGCTTCCGCCTGGAGAACAGGGATGGGAGCGGCGCTGAAGCGGCACTTGCAGAGGCCCTGGTGCTACAGCAGAGCACCAAGATCAGAGAAGAGTTTATGGAGGACCTCACTGTCTACATCGACAGCAATAACGCTGTCTTCAAGCAGCAGGATGCTTCCGGGAGCAGCACGAGCGGTCTCTACGTCCCCGGCGAGAATGCCATCTACATCCGCTCGGACAGGGATCCGGCGCGGGCCGACGAGGTCTTCGTCCAGCAGGTCGGGTATCGGGTCTACCGCACCATGGGGTTTGACGAGAGCATGGTCTTTGAGACGCTGGAGATAAACTCCGGGTCGTACCTCTCCCGGGTCAGCGCACCCCCCGGCGAGGAGTGGAAGGCAGCGCTCTTCGCTGAGGCCTTCATGCTCTACCACGTCTCCCCGGCGCTCCTGAAGGCGGATGCCCCTGAGGTCTATACCTACATGGACCTCCTTGTGACGAGCAGCGGGGACCGGGCGACGGTGGACGACCTCTACACCCATTACCAGCCGGAATAACCGGCACCCCTTTTTGGTTCAGTCAAACCGCTTGAAGACTCCCATAACGAGCATGATCACCGGGATGATCTCGAGGCGCCCTATCCACATGATCAAGATGAAGAGGACCTTCGCCGGATCGGCCATGTCAGGTGAGACGAATCCTGCGGTCATGCCGTTGTTGCACATGGCGGAGACGATCTCGAAGATCACGTTGCTCGAGTCGAAGGATGTCGGCTGCAGGTGCATTACAAGCACCGTGGCGACGAAGATCGAGAGGAAGTAGAGCATGATAGTCAGCATGTTCCGGGAGACCTCGAGGTCGGCGACGTTCTTCGGGATCACTTTGCCGTCGTACTTGAAGGGCACGAGCACGTTCCCGGAGACGAACATCCGCCGGAACCACCAGAGCAGGCTCTGAAAGCCGAGGACTACCCGGGAGAGCTTGATCCCGCCGGCGGTGCTCCCCGACGCCCCGCCGATGACCATCAGCATCGAGAGGAAGAGGACCGTCACGCTCGCCCACTCGTTGGGGGAGGCGACCTGGAACCCGGTGCTGGTGATTCCCGCCGCCGACATGAAGAGCGCCTGGCGGATGGCGGTAGGGATATCGGTTGCGTTGAGTGTGACGAGGTCCCACGCTATCACGACGATCCCGAGCGCGATGAGCATGAAGAGAAGGCGTGCCTGCTGGTCGTCGAAGAACCGCACGCCGTTTTGACGGTAGAGGATATAGTAGAGTTTGAACGGCAGAGCGCCGGCGATCATGATCGGGACGACGAGGACCTCAAGGAACGGGTTATTATAGAAGGGGATCCCTGCCGAGTGGATGGAGAACCCCCCGGTGGAGATTGTGACAAGGGCGATGTTCACCGCGTCCCAGAGGGGTATCCCCGAGAGGAGAACGAGCCCGATCGATGCGGCGGTCAGCACCATGTAGATCTTCCACATCTCCATGCCTGTTGCGACGACGCTCGGCATCAGCGCTTCCGAGCGTCCTTCCGAGCGGTAGAGGCGGAACTGGGTCAGCCCGGTCCTTGAGGCCATCGCGATGGTGAAGGAGACGATCCCGAGGCCGCCGAGCCACTGCATCAACGACCGCCAGAAGAGGAGCGTCTGGGGCAGGTCGTCGACGGACCGCATCATCGTCAGACCCGTATCGGTCCACCCCGACATCGCCTCGAAGACGGCGTCGAGGTAGGGGGTACCGAGCCCGAGGCTGAACGGCAGAGCGCTCACCAGCGCCATCGCGAGCCAGATCAGGGCGACGGCCATGAGGGCGGCGGAGAGGGGTGCCTCTCGCTCCTCCCGGGGTACCCGGACAAGGAGCATCCCAAGGAGGAAAAGGGTGACCGGGACAGAGAGCATGGGCAGGATCATCTCCCACTCCCGGTAGACCACCGCTACGAGGAGCGGCACTCCTGTGGCGACGCTCATATACCGGAAGATGTTGCCGATATCGGGTGCGATGGTCGAGAACTGCTCGATCCTGTCCATCGGTACATCTTCTCCGGGAACTCTTATCTATTTTCTCCTGCAGGATTTTTGGCTATTTAGAGGCCAAAAAGCGCCTGGAATCACCGGCGACCGCATATGGATGCACCGTTGCCGATCGAAGCCCCCTCTTCCTCGCCGGCGGCTCCCGGCGCGCTTTCGATGAAGATACGCCGGTTGATGATCCGCCAGGCGAGGATGAGCTGGGCCATATCCCCGGCCGTCAGGTAATCCACGTTCTGGAGAAGGTCGATGGGCTCCACCTGTGTCTGGATCTCGATGTTCTTCTCCAGTTTTTTCACCACGGCTTCATTTAACTCCCCGTCGAACGTGAGCGCCCCCATTGCCTTTCCCCCGATGTCCTCGGTCGTGAACTCGACCATGAAGTTCCGTTGGGAGAGTGAGAGGAGCCCGAAGAGGTCGATGGAAAGGTCGACGTCCCGGATACTCTTATCGAGTTTACTCTGGCAGAGGGTGACATGGTAGATGTTACGCTTCTCGCTTGCTTCCCTCCCGTACTTCGAGAAGGCGATCCTGATGACTGCGTCCGCGAACCGGCACTGGGGCGCGACGTACTGCTCGAAATCGGGCTTGCGGTCTTCCATCTCCTGGATGACCGCATCCACCGAATATCCCCGCTTATCCACGTCGCGTTTGATCTTCCAGGCGCGTTTGACGTCGGGGTCCGGGTCCACGTAGAGTTTGAAGTCGATCAGGTCCCGCATCTTTTTGGTCACGAAGGGGTGCAGCCCTTCGAGGATAAGGATCTTCGTGGGGTTAAACGGCACCGGGGGATCGAACATCCCGTTGTCGTGGTTGTAGACGGGTTTCTGGATCGTCTCTCCTGCTTTGAGGGCGATAAGGTGCTCTTCGAGCAGGTCGAACCGGTTCGCCTCGGGGACAAGCGGCGTGATCCCGAGAACCTTCCGCTCCCGGCGGTCGTACCTGTGGTAGTCGTCGATGGTGATCGTGGAGACGAGTTCCTCTCCGAAGATCTCCCGGATAGCCCGGGTGAATGTGGTCTTGCCGCTTCCGCTGTCTCCCGCCACGCCGATGATAAAGACGTAGGGCGACTCTGCAATGACTCTCTTGAAGTCGGATGATGCCATAACTCAGCTCACTGTTCGGTCGGTATCCCGCACTGTTAAGATTTCGGTGCCGGACGAAGAAGTTTCGGACAAAAAGAGGGAAGCCGGCAGGAATTCACCCTCTTGCAGGAGTCTATGACGGGATGATCCCCGCTTCTTCGTGCTTCTTCCGGATCGCGTCGGCGAGCCGGTCCAGCGCCGCGAAGTCCCCCTCTCTCGGGTAGCCCTTGATGTAGACCGGTTCGATCAACTCCACCTTGAGCCGATCAAGCATACTTGCAAGGGTATCAACGGTCTTCCCGCCCCAGCCGTAGGACCCGATCACCGACGCATACCGGGTTTTCGGGCGAAGGAGGTTTGCGAGGTACGCGGCGTAGACCACCTGCGGGTGGGGACCGAAGATGAGTGTCGGGGTCCCGATCACGACTGTGGCTGCATCCACCAGGGCCTTTGCAAGTTCGCCGATATCCGTCTTCGTGAGGTTGAACGGATGGACCTGGACACCACGCTGTATCAGGGCGGTGGTGAAGTGGTCGACCATTGCCTGGGTGCTCCCGTGCATGGAGACGAAAGGCAGCACCACCACGTTCCTGACGTCGTCGCCTGTCCAGTCACGGTAGGCGTCCATGATGAACGCCGGCCTGTCGTAGACCGGGCCGTGGCTCGGGGCAATCACGGCGATCTCACGTGCTGCGAGTTTCGCGAGGTGCGCTTTGATGCTTGACCGGAAGGGCATCATGATCTCGGCGTAGTAGCGTTTCGCGGACTCGTAGATTACCGCCTCGTCGGGGACGTAGAGGGTACTCGTCGCGTAGTGCGAGCCGAAGAGGTCGCAGGAGAAGAGGATCCGGTCTTCGGGGAGGTAGGTCAGCATCGTCTCCGGCCAGTGAACCCAGGGGGCGAAGATGAACTCGAGTGTCCGATCCCCGAGGGTGAGCGTATCGCCGTCGCTGATGACAATGACCCGGTCCTGGGGGATCTGCAGGAGGTCGACGAGGAAGTCCCGGCACTTCTGGTTCGTCACCACCTTCGCCCCGGGGTAGCGGCCGAGCATCGCCGGTATCGAGCCCGAATGGTCCTGCTCGGCATGGTTCGCGATGATGTAGTCGATCTTATCGACCCCGAGCCGGTCCAGGTTCGCCGTGAGGTCCGCAAACTTCGACGGGTCGACGGTATCGATCAATGCCGTCTTCTCGCTGCCCCGTAGCAGGTAACTGTTGTAGGAGGTGCCGTCGGGGGTTGGGATCAGTTCGTCGAAGATCCGGCGGTCCCAGTCGATGGCCCCGACGGCGAAGACGCCCGGCACGATCTCACGTGGCGTCATGCTCTGCCTCCCCCGGGTACACTCCGACCATTATACGGTGTCTGTGGGTGGTTTCCTGACATCTTTCACACTCCGTAGGCTGCAACCGGCCATGGTTTTCCAGCGTGCCGGTCGGTGAACGTTTATCCGGCCCGAACGCTGATAACGGTTTCGTCTCCCTCACCCGGAGGGGAGGCTGGTCTGCCTCTCGCCCCGGTCTCCCTCCCTCCGGACGGTGTTTGCAAAGAGGTGGGCCTGCCGGGTCGGTTCCGGGAGCCGGTACCCACGGGCGGCCGCGAGGACGAGATCGACTGCAGAGAGGAGGTCGATACGGTGACCCACGGAAACATAGACCGGTTTCGTCCTTTCTTTCGTCCGGACCGCCATCCCTATCGTCTCGCCGTTCCGGAGCACCGGGCTCGTCGAACCCCTGGCGGGGCCGGGCTCCGTCACCGTGCCGACGAGGAGGCTCTTTGCGACCCCGACGGTGGGCCGGTCGAGCAGGATGCCCATGTGGCTTGCGATGCCGAGGCCGCGGGG
>NZ_DAOSET010000044.1:0-19030 GCF_035363275.1 Methanoculleus sp.
GGGGGTGTGAGTTATGGCTGGTGGTGGCTGGAGCGATTGGGGCGACTGGGCGAATGTGCCAATTGGAGAATGTAGTGAAAATTCAAATCCAATCGAGCATAAAAATGCTGTATTAATGATTGAGGCAACATTATTTGAAAGACTGAGTGGAAGACGTTATATTGAAGTGTACTGGAATGCCGGGGCATGCATTGGCATCTCTAGCGATCCTAATCAAATCCTTACTTCGTGTAATATAGAAATAAACATTACAGTGAGCTGGCCGTTAATAGGGATTCCTCCATTCGATTATCCGCATATATCACATACTTTCGATAACCAGTGTAGCAAATCCCAAACAGATGCTTTTGACGACATCAGTGACACTGCAAGTTACTATGATGTTTCAGTAACACTGGACACAACATGCGACTACATACAAGTACTGGAGTTCCCCCCGATTCTCCTCCCCCAGCGCATTACGGACCAGGTGACCTGTTATTGTAGGATCTACCCTTGAAACACTCCAAAATTATAAAAACCGGTGAATATATGCCCCCTCTGCAGGAAATCGCTTCCCCCCGGATAACCTCATTTTTCCGACAGTTGAAACTGCTCTGCCTTTCTCCTGATAAATTTTTTGCAGAACGTTCAACCAGGCCCGTCAACCTGAAAACTCCGTTCCTGATCGTCTGCGGCCTATTCCTGGTTGAGATCGGCGGCAATTACGATACAATCACCGCGTACACCCGAACGCTGGAGCTCGCCGACCCGTCCGCGTACCCGATCGTATACGTGGGCCTGGCTGCAACGGCTCTCTCACCGTTCCTGGCATGGATATCTTACTCGGCAGTCTTCTACGGGGTATCATACCTGTATAGAGGCCGGGGCACGTTTCTCCGGACGCTGGTCTATGTGGGATACGGATGCGCGCCCCTGATCATCGGCGGCCTCCTCCACCTGGTCCTCTTCCAGTTCGTCTCCCTGCCGGTGCAGGACCATTTCATTCCCGCTCGCGTGGCAGCGCATGCAACCACCGTAGCGCTGATCGATGCAGGAATTGCGATTCCTGTTCTCCTCTGGTGCGGATTCCTCTGGACCGCAGGTATGCGTCACGCACGAAGTCTCTCTGCTCGTCAGGCACTGGTGACGGTCTTCGTTCCCGTGGGGCTGACGATCGGTGCGAAGATCGTATGGCTTCTATGGAAACTGGCATCAGTAGCCGGACTGTATACAGGATTGTGAATATGACAAAATCCAGTATGACCCTGAAAACGATCTGTATCGTCCTGCTGCTGATCGCGTGCATTCTCCCGGCAGCGGCTGCACCCGTTGTTCAACTGACAAACGATTCGGCATTCGATGCGTATCCTTTCTGGTCGCCGGACGGTGCCAGGATCGCCTTCGTCTCATCCGACGGAGTCCATGCCGGCATCCGGGTGATGGAGCGCGACGGCCAAAACCCGGTATCGGTGACGGACGACCGTTCGTGGAATCTCTTCACCGAGTTCGATCCCTGGTCGCCGGACGGGAAGAAACTCCTCTTCCTCTCCGACGACGAAGGAGGGCTCGACCTCTGGACGATGAACCCTGACGGGACCGGGAGGGTGCGCCTGACCGAAGGCGGCCGCATCACCCCCAGTCCGGGGCTCTCCGGCTACGGGGCGGACTGGAGCAGCGATGGGAGGCGGATAGTCTATACCTCCTGCCTCTTTGAGAATGCGGCCATCCAGGAAGGGTCGCCTGCGGTGAACCTCTCGGCCATCCGCACGGAAGCGAATATCTGGATCATGGACGCGGACGGCGGCAACAAAAAACCGCTGATGACCGATGGAGATGCGCGCCTGCCCCTGTGGCAGCCGCACGGGGACAGGATTGCATACCTCTCGGACGGGTCGGGAAACCGGGAGATCTGGGTCATGCAGAGCGACGGAACGGGCAAGGCACAGGTGACGTTCAGCGAGGGGAATGTGTCCGAATATGCCTGGTCCCCGGACAGTACCAGGATCGCCTACGTCGTCGCGGCACCGCCGGAGACGTGGCCGGAGTTCTCTCTCTGGGTTATCAATAGCGACGGATCGGGTTCGGAGCAATTGACAACCGGAAACTGGGACAGATCACCGGTCTGGTCTCCGGACGGTGCCAGGATCGCCTTCCGGTCGGAATCGCGGAACCAGACGCTCTGGGTGATGGAGAGCGACGGCTCCGGCCTCGCACCCCTCGATACTGACAATTCGGCATACATGATGCAGCAGTGGTCTCCCGACGGCACGACGATCGTCGTGAGCGACCTAAACGACCTGTATGCAATCCGGCTCGAAGATCCGGCGGCACCTGCGTCTCCGGGATTTGAGGCGATTTTTGCGGCTGTGGCACTGCTCCTCGTGGTACGTCTGCTCGGACTGCGAAAACAGGAATGAGGGGGAGCGGGAACGTGCCGCATGAAGACGATTTACCGGCGGAGCGCGACGCGTTAACGGGCTGCGCATCTGACGACGCTCGAGCTCCGTTTCTGCCGAAACGTCGCTTATCGCCATCCGCCATCTTCACGCCGCTCACCCCTTCCTCCGCGCTCCCTGCAGCGCCTTTGCATCATTCACAGTCACCACGCGGACCGCGCCGCCCTGGACGTCGCCGCCGGCATCGCCCATCCGATCTTCGATCCAGCCTTCAATCTCCAGATACGCCGCCTGCAGCCCCTTGAGGACGTCCGGGTCGGCATCCCAGAGGCCGCGTTTGTGCCCCTCAAGCAGCCGCCTCCCGATCTCCTCGAGCGCCCAGGGGTTCTCGTCCGCGAAGAACTGCCTCATCTCCGGGTCGAGGACAAACGTGCGGGTGATATCGTCGAAGATACGGTCGTCCACCTCCTGCGTCGTCGCCTCCCACCCATAGACAGTGCCCACCTGCCGGGAGATGTCCCCGGCACCCTTGTAGCCGTGCCGCTTCATCCCCTCGATCCACTTCGGGTTGAGGAGTTTCGCCCTGACGACCCGCCGTACCTCCTCGGCAAGCGTCCTGACCTCCACGCGATCCCGGTCGCGCGTATCGCCGTAATAGGCGGACACGTCCTGCTTCGAGAGAGCCCTCGCGGCTCCGGTCAGCCCGCCGTGCGCCCCGAAGTAGCAGCAGCACCCAAGAAGGTCGTACTCGTCGGTCACCGTCTTGTTGAAGGTGAGGTCGATGGTGGCAAGTTGTGCGGAGAAGGTCTCACGGGACACTTCACCGAAGTTGCTCCGTCCGTAGGCATAACTGTTCCACCGGACAAAGACCTCCGCAAGGTCCGCATCCTCCTTCCAGGCCGATGCATAAACCGCCAGGCTGACGCCGTTGCCATAGGTGCCCGGCCCGCTCCCGAAGATACGGGCCGTCCCGCTCCCCTGGAGGGCGTGCTTCCGCACGAAGTTCATCTCGGGCGGCTCGTCCAGTATGGCGACCTCCCGGATAGCGTCGTCCAGGAGTTCGATACAGGTGTAGAAGCAGTCACGAAGGATCCCGCTCATCCTGACGGTGACGTCGATCCTCGGGCGTCCGAGTTGTTCAAGCGGAATCACGTGGTAGGACCTGACCCTGCCGTCCGTCCAGATTGGCTCGACCCCGATGAGGGAGAAGATCTGCGCAAGCTGCTCGCCGTCGGCCCACATAACATCGGATGCCATCCAGTACATACCGATATTCTCAGGGATCCGCCCGTGCTCGCCGACGTACTTCGCAACGACGCTATCCGCAAGCCGCATCCCGATCCGCCACGCGGCGTGGGTGGGAACCCGGAAGGGGTCAAGCGAGTAGAAGTTCCGCCCGGTGGGGAGCACCTCGGGTTTACCTCGCGTGATCAGCCCGGAGGGACCCGGCGCGATATAGCCCCCCGCGCAACCCGAGAGCAGGCTCCCGATCTCGTCGGAGTCGTCTATCCGCGCTGCAAGATCGAGGACGCCGGCCCGGATCGTTTCGAGTGCTTCCGGATCGCGCCGGACGAGAAGGCCGGAGAGCGCCCGTTCCACCGCCCGGTCGGGGAGATCTCCCTCCAGGAACGCGGCAATCAGGCTCTTTGCCGCGGCTTCGGCGTCCCGCAGCAGGGCATCGTCCGTAACGGAAGCGTCGTGCCCCATCATCCGGAGCACCGCGCCCCTCACCTCGCCGGTATACCGCATGATGGCATGGACGAACTCCACCCGGCGCTCGCCCTCCGGCACCTCCCCGAAGATGTGCATCCCCTCGGGGATCCGGGTATCGGCGATCCGGGTTACAGCGGTATGGGCGGCATCGACCACATCCTCGAACGAAGATCCGTGTTCGCGCAGGGCGCGAAGCCCGATCTCGTCGGCGATGCCGGTCTGCTCCAGGAGTTCGGCGATGGTGTGTTCGAGCGCGTGCGCCCTTGCCCGGTCGACGTCTTTTGCCCGGCGATAGTCCGCGATCTGCTCTTCGAGTTCCTTCAACCCCGCATAGAGGTCGCTCGCGACCATCACCGTCTGCATGTGGTCGACGAGGGTCGCATAGCTCCGCCGCTTGGCGAGCGTTCCCTCCGGCGGGTTGTCGGCATTGTAGATGTAGAGGTGGGGCACGGTCCCGATGGCGATATCGGGAAAACAGGCATCCGAAGGGGCGACCGATTTGCCGGGCAGGAATTCGAAATTCCCGTGCGTGCCGACATGGACGATCACGTCCGCACCGAACGTCTCCTCGATGTAGCGGTAGGTCGCAAGGTATTGGTGGGTCGGCGGAACGCCCGGGTCGTGGAGGATCCGACAGACCTCTCCGTCGCACCGCGGGCCGGCGCACCCGCGCTTGGGCTGGACGCAGACGATCGCGTTCCCGTAACGCACCCCGGTGACGACGATCCTTCCCTCGTGAACCATCGCCGGCGGGACACCGTCCATCTCCTCGCCCGGCGGCCGGCCCCACGCCTCACAGATACGGGTCCGGACATCGGGAGGGAGCGTCTCGAACCAGGCGGCATACTCCCCGGGTTCCACCAGCGCAAGGGCGCCGCCACGGGAGACGATCTCCGCAACCGACGTCCAGCGGAAGTCGCTGATGGCTTTCCGATCCATGATAGTCTCGATCAGGGCTTTTCCACTCTCCGGGCATTCGACCGCATATCCCCGGTCGCGCATCGCTTCGAGGATTCTTGCGACGCTCTCCAGCGTGTCGAGGTGCGCCCCGGCCCCGACCGACGCCTCGACCGAGGCACAGGGCTTGTTGTGGAGGATAAAAGCCACCCGCCTCTCTGCGGCGGGTCTGGACGCAAGATCGACCCACTTCTTGACCCTGCCTACGAACTTCTCCACCCGCTCGGCGATGGGAACGTGCCGCTCGCCCTCCGTGCCCGCCTGGTCGCGGCTCTCCGCGGCACCGAGCGGCACCATCTCGATTACACCGAAAAACTCGGGCATCGCAACGTACCAGGAGACGTCGCTCCCGCGCATCCCCTCGGTATCGGCTCTCCACTCGGCTTCAGTCCGGTGATAGAGAATCAGGGGGTGAAAAACAGGTACGCCGAGTTTCGCGAGCGCCTCGGTGAAGGCATCGGCGTCACGGGGAGGGGTGAACGTTCTTGCGTCGATGAGCGCAGAGATCCGGCCCGCAAAGAAGGTGTCTATCACCTCCCGATCCGACCGCGCCCCGATCTCCTTATCGGACACCCCGAAGCAGAATACCGGGAGAACGTCGTAATTCCTCTCAAGTTCCCGTATCAGGGCATCCTCGACGGCCAGATCCCCGTTCACCCAGTGCGTCCGGGAAAAAAGGATGCCGACGCGGATGCGGTGCCGGGACGGATACCAGGCGAGGTACACGTCCGGGTCGTCGAAGACCGCACCGACGTCCGGGTGATAGATCCCCTCCCAGCGAGTCTTATGCGGCGGGTCGTAGACGACGTCCGCCCCAACCACCTCCGCCTGGACGTACCGGATCAGGTTCCCGATGTTCAGAGGTCCGCCATAGAGGAAGTAGGTGCTCACCGTGGAGACGACGGCAAGCGGGACGGTCGAGGCCGACCAGGAGGCGTCGGTGTAGCCGAACGCTATCACCGGAATGCCCTCCGCGAGACCGCCCAGGATCTCGTCCCAGACGGGGTCGTGCGACGGATGGACTAAAACGACGTCCGATCCGTTGCACGACTCGATGCACCTCTCCCGCTTCTCTGAATCGTCCGTCAGTTCATGGAACTGCCACGCGGCAAGGTCGATCCCCATCTCCCGCGCTACACTGGAAAACTGCAGCAGTTCGCTGCCCCAGGCTACGATTGTTACTCTCATAGGATCTCCGCCAGATTATCATTCTCCAACGGCCGGAGGGGGACCACGTACGGAACCCCCATCTCGTCCTTCACGACCGCCTCGATTCCATAGACTGCGCGCATCATTCCCCCGGTCAGGAGAGAAGACGGCGCCCCCTGCCCGAGCACCCGCCCCTCCTTCAGCATCATGATCCGGTGACAGTAGCGGGCGGCAAGGTTCAGGTCATGGATCGCCGCCACCACTGCAAGCCGGTGTTCTTCCGCAAGCCGGGCGAGGAGGGCCATCACCTCGATCTGGTTGCGCATATCAAGCGCGCTCGTCGGTTCGTCGAGGAGGAGGAGCCGGGCGTCCTGCGCGAGCGCCCGCGCGATCAGCACCCGCTGCCGCTCCCCTCCCGAGAGGCGGTCGACCCTGCGGGACGCAAAGCCGCCGATATCGAGGAGGGCAAGCGCCTCCGAGACCTTCCATTTATCCTCCTCGGAGACGCTCCACCGCAGGTGCGGCCGCCTGCCCATCAGGATGGTCTCAAAGACCGTCGCAGAACTGGAGATGCCGCCGTTCTGCGGAACATAAGCAATAGTCCGCGCGATCTCCGTCCGGCTCATCGAGGAAAGGTCGCGCCCGTCGAGACGGAGGTCTCCTTCCGGGTCGAGGATCCGGTCCAGGCACCGGATCAGCGTCGTCTTCCCGGACCCGTTCGGCCCGACGAGCCCGAGGACTTCCCCCCTATCGAGTGAGAACGAGACGTCCGCAAGCGCCTGCCGATCGCGGTACGAGAACGAGAGTCCGCGCGCGCAGAGCAGGGGCGCCATCAGACATCCCTCCTGCGCATGAAGAGGTAGAGGAAGAACGGGATGCCGAGGAACGCCGTCATGATCCCGACCGGGATGATCGCCCCGGCGATTGCCGTGCGGGCGAGGCAGTCGGCGCCGAGGAGGAGAACAGCTCCCACGAGCCCGGATGCGGGGATGAGGGTCCGATAGTCGGCCCCGATCGCCATCCGGGTGATATGGGGCGCGACCAACCCGATGAACCCTATAGTGCCGGTGAAGCAGATGATCACCGCCGTCACGAGGGATGCGGCAAGCATGAACCCGGCCATGGACCGCTCCACCGGCACGCCGAGGCTTTTGGCCACCTCGTCACCTTCGGCGAGGGCGTTGAGGTCCCACGCGCGCCAGAGGAGGGGCGGGACGACGGCAGCGACGACGACCGCCACGATCGCCAGTTTCGGCCAGGACGACTTGTCCAGGGACCCGAACATCCAGAAGACGACCTCCTGCACCTTCTCGGAGGTCCCCAGGTACTGGAGGAACGAGGTGATAGCCGAGAAGAGGTACATGAGTGCGATCCCGGCGAGGATCATCGTCTCGCTCCCCAGGCCCTTCAGGCGGGCCATGCCGTAGATGGCGCCCGCGGCGAGCATGGCGAAGAGAAAGGCGTTGCCGATGACGAGGTAGCCGGAGAGGAAACCGGCCCCGAGGATGATGGCGATCGAGGCGCCGCACGAGGCGGCGGAGGCGATCCCGAGCGTGAAGGGGCTCGCGAGCGGGTTTCTGAGGACCCCCTGCATCACCGTGCCGGCGATCGCAAGACCGAACCCCGCCACGATCGCGAAGAGCACGCGATGCAGCCGCCAGCCCCAGACGATCCCGACGGCGTTGGACTCGACCATCCGGTCCGGCAGGTCGACCACTCCGGGGAAGAGCCCGGCGAGGATGGCGAGGTAGGAGTCGGCGACCGGGAGGTCCGCCGATCCGAGGGTCACGGCGACCCCGACAAGCGCTACAAGGATCAGAATGAGGCCTGCGATGAAGAGCGCCCTCTTCTCCGTGAGCTTTTCGTACTCCAGTCTGCCGAAGTCGGTCATCATGCCGGGTACACAAACGTCCCGTGTTTATCGAGGTCGTAGTCGAGTCGCTGGAACTCCTCCAGGTACTGCCGGTGAATGGCGCGGGGGTCGAGATCGGGGAAGAGGTCCGGGTAGAACCATTTTGCCATGTATGCGACGCCGATGAAGTACTCGGGCCCTCCGATGACGTCGGAGTGGATGACGTGCACCCGCCCGTCCCTGACCGCGCCTATCCGGTCCCAGACCGGGCGGCTCTCGATCGTGCGGCAGACCTCTTCGAAGGGTGCCGGGTCGTCGCCGCCGTAACCCCCGAAGACCAGTTCGCCGGCGCCCACGATCTTGACGATGACGTCGGGGTTCCTGCTGATGACTGCCTCGGGGTCGACCACCGGGTACTCGACCGTGGTGTCGGCGAAGATGTTCCGGCCGCCGGCAAGTTCGATCTTCTCGTCGTAGCCCGAGCCCTTGCCGGCACTCTTGTAGTCGTTCCAGCTCTCAAGGTAGACCGGCACCCGGTCGTCGGCCGGTATCGAGGCTATGCGTCCGGCCACGGTATTCATCACGCTCCCGTGGAACGCGAGGAACCGTTCGGTTTCCTCTTCTGTCCCGAGGAGAGCCCCCATCTTCCGTGCCTCGTCGGCGTAGACCGCCGGCCGGTAGCTGTCGAACCGGAAGAAGCGGATAGTGGGGTCGATGGACAAAAGCGTCTCTTCAATCTCGTCGCAGGACGACTGCGAGATGGTGGCGTAGAGGAAGACCGCGTCGGGGCGGACCGCGGCCGCCTGCTCGTAGTCGGGTGACCAGACCGATCCGAGGTTCGCCGTCCCGCGGTACTCGGGGAAGTAGGTCGGGTCCTCGAGGGTGTACTTGCTCACGCCCACGACCCGGTCGGGCTCCACGCCGATCGACCGCATCATCTCGAGGGTGTCGCTGTTGAAGAGCGCGATCCTCCTGAGCGGACGGGTGAGCGTCGTCGCCCGCCCTGATGTATCGGTTATCTTGAGCGCCCGGCCGTCCCAGTGCTCATAGACGAACGCTGCGTCCCGGAGGTCGACGGGCGACGGGGCTGCCGCCGTTCCGCCCATGAACCGGACGTCCAGGGAGTCAAGGATTGCCGTCGCGAGTTCCGGCGCCGTCAGGGTATCGTCGCCGTCACGGTCGCACGGGACCCCCTGCGCCATCCCTGCGAGGAGGCAGAGAGAGCAGGCGAGCAGGAGCAGGCGCCGGGTCACCGGCCGCACCTCCACCGGTATGCCGCAGCAAGCGCGACGATCGCGGCTGCACACCCGAAACCGGGTGTGCCGGGCGCCGTCGCAGCGCCAGGTCCGGGGTTCCGGGGCTCGCCGGCCCCCACGGTACCCGACTCACCGGTCAGCAGGTCTTCCCATGTGCCGGCGAACGCTTCCGCGGCGTCCGGCGGCCCCTGGACCCGGTAACGGATCGTCTCTTCGCCGATGACGGCGAAGGCGACCTGCTGCCCGGAGACCCGGGTGCGGTTCTCCGGGTGGTCCGCCTCCGTCCACGTGCAGCCGTCGGGGAGTGTCTCGACGATGCCCCCGACGGGGATGTCCGTCAGCGTGAGGGTTATATCAAGACCGTTCCCTGAGGGCGTGACGATTCTCTCGATGCTCCCGGCCGCTGCGGGGGCCGCGAGCACAAAGACCAGGATGCACAGGAGTACTGCTCTCTTCGGTAGCATTGCAGGGATTTTTATCGTGTGGTGGTAAATATGTTTTTATTTGTGTTACTTATTCGAAGGTATTGAGAAATTAAACCAAAGGAGTGTGAACAAACCAATATAAATTGTGAATTCCCGCGGGGCTCTCCAGGAGCGTTGACAGAGGCCTGTCTCCACCGCGGGTGTTCGAGGTTGCCCTGAGACCTGGACCAGGAGGGGAGATCCAACAGAATGGCGGGCGGCACCTCCCGGTCCCGAACTCGAATCGCACATGAGTCCGGGAGCGGATGTCAAGCAGAACACACAAACCGGCCATAGGATGCGACCTCAGGCTTCACCGGTGAGATCGGTGCGCCGGATGCAGGGATCGGACCCGGTTTTCCCCCGGGCCTGTCCCGGTACACCGGGCCGTGGTGGGTATCATGTGGAGGTCCGACCCCCCTAAGGACGACAGACGCCGGGAAGCTGTGCCCGGGAGCGCGAACGTTCCAGGCTCCGGCTCCGATATGGTTCATACAAAATTCAAGGACGCTAACGAACGCCGGCCAGAGCGCCAGGGGATCGGGGCTTTCAAACCATCTGGCCCCATATTTCCGGGGAAGAGAGAATTTTCGCCCCTTATTGTTCACAAAAAAATAAAAAGTCTTAATACTGAGTGATACTATCTGATGAATAGTATGAACATATTCCGAAATATCTCTTGGTTATGTGTACTTATCGCACTTGTCTTCATCACAGCACCAGTTTCAGCAATCTACGACTTCGAAGGCATCCCGCTCCGCGAGGCGGCCCAGGGCGAGGTGCAGGGAGACGTGCTCACCTTCGGGACCTACGGGCTCACCGCCCCCCCTATCGAATGCACATTCTCACTCCCGGCAAAACCAGTCTGGGCGCGGGTCTACACGGGCATCTGGGGCGGCACCGAGCGCTACACCGGGTGGGAGGAGATCAGCGTCAACAACGGTGTCCCGGCCCGCCGGGATCTCTTCGGGAAAGACGACCGGAATGAGGAGACCTACGTCTCAGGGTACGGCGTCTACTGGGTCGCACACGACTGCACCGACCAGCTCCGGGGCGGCAAGAACACCATCAAACTGACGACCAGCAGGGGCCAGCCCGAGAGCAGGATCGACGGGCGCTCCTACGGCATCTTCGTTGTGGCCGTCGTCGAGGACGCCGCGAAACCGGTCACCCGGTACTGGATCGCCGAAGGAAACGAGAACCTCCACGGCGAGGGGTGGGCCGGCACAAACCCCACGCGCCACGACACGTGCGAGATAACCTTTGAGAAGGCACCTCTGGCAGAGAACGCCGCCGCCGACCTGACCGTGGTCCTCCTTGCCTCGACAAAGGGGCAGCCGGATTACGTCCTCTTCAACGGCGAAGACCTGGGCGTCCCGGTGACCGACCTCTCGCTCTATCCCGAAGGTGCGCGGGACATCGGGAACGAATGCATCGGCGACGCGACCAGCGGTGCCGGGGTCGAGGCTCGCTACGTCGATGTCGAGACGTTCGATCTCGGCCGCCTCCTGAAGGATACTAACCACGTTGTCTTCGAGCGGGGAAGAGACCTCGACGGCGACGGTGAGATCAGCACCACCGGGTCAAAGCCCGAGGGTGAGGACTACATCCACCCCTGCTCCGTCATCCTCACCGTGCGACGGCCCGGCGCCTCGCCCGCGCCCGACTTCTCTGTCGACGCGCCTGTGGCGACGGGAGCCTACGCCGGCGAAGAAGCAACCATTCAGGCGACGGTGAGGAACCACGGCGCACGGCCCGACGGGAAGATCGCGGTGGTCTTCTCGGTCGACGGAAGAGCCGTCAGGACGGTGGAGGTCGAACCGGCAAGGTCCGGGGTCCAGCAGGTCGAGACCGGCGTCACTCTCGCCGAGGGGCGGCACACAATCTCGGTCCGGGTCGATGCCACCGGTGACGTCGATCCGGCGGATAACGAGGCGTCGGTGGAGTTGACGGTCGGCACGGTCCCCGACCTCTCCGTCGCCATCGGGGCACCGGTCAGGGCCGGGGCTGAGGCGCATGCCGCATCGCCGCAACAGTCCCCCGCACCGCTCGTTGCCCTGGTTGCAGGGCTCTCTCTCGCCGCGCTCCTTGCCGCGATGCGCCCGCCCGGCGGGAAGATAACGGTCGTCCTGGTCGCGGGCGCGGTCATCGTCGCCGCATGCCCGCTGGTGGCGCCGCCGGCGGCCGCCGCAGGGTTTTCCGACTACACCATCCCGATCACGGTCAGGAACGGCGGGGGGAGCGACGTCGGCGCCTTCGACCTTGCCATCTACCTTGACGGCGATAAGGCGGCGGTAAAGCACGTCGACGGGATCGGCGCCGGGGCAACGGTCACGATCGACGTCCCGCTCTACACGACGCCCGGGAAGCACCGGCTCAGGGTGGTCGCGGACGAGAAGGGCGCGATCAAAGACTCAAACCGGGCAAACAACATAGCGGAGGGCGAGTATGTCTTCCCGTAGGACTGTTGCTGCCGGGCTGATCATCGTCCTCGGACTTCTTCTGGCAGTGCCCGCGGCAGCCACCTATGCCGGGGATAAACCGCTCTCGACCGTGTTTCACGACGAGTTCCGGGGGGGGTACGTCTATACGGTTGGGAACAGCACCTACAGCGGTGCGCTCAACCCCGGGGACCGGTATGCGGTCTCGTTCGACCTCGACCTCCCAGAGGATGCAACCATCCGGTACCAGCGCCTCTACGTCTACTGGGCCTGGAGCAAGCTCGACCAGAAGGCGATCTATCCGGCGCTCTCGCTCATCCGTACGGATGCGAGTGAGCATTTCACGGAGGCCGCCCGCTACGCGGATTCCAAGGGGTTCGTCAGCAAGAACGACTTCTTCTCCGGGATGGACGTATTCACGACGATGGATCTCGCCCGGGGGAAGAACTCCTTTACCGTCATCCTCGAGAACAACGCCACCGACAACCGAACCTTTGTCGTCCAGGGGATCGGGCTGCTCGCCGTCTACGAGAGCCCGGGATCGCCAGAGGCGATCGCCTGGGTGAGCGAGGGGGCCGACCTCATCTACAGCAGTTACGGGATCACCCCTGCCATGGCGTCAAGCAGGATCGATTTTCCCGGGACGATCAGCCGGTCCGGTCTTGCGTCCGCCGAGCTCTTCCTCGTCGCCCCTTCGGGCGGCTATACCCGGGAGAACATCCCCGTGATCAACCGGCTCTTCTTCAACCGCGAAGGGACGAGCAGCATGCCCTCGTTCTTTGAAGCGATCCTCTCGGCGATATTCCCGGGATCGAACGGGAAGGAGTGGGTGAACGTCTTTGACTCCGACGAGACGAAACAGGTCGGGATCGACCGGCGGGACGTACTGCCCTATCTGCGGTCCGATAAGAATTTTGCGCAGGTCCAGGACGAGAAAGACTACCTTGTCCTGTCGAACGCCGTTCTCTGGGCCGAACGGAGGTAAGAAGATGGAGACGATCATTGAAGCAATGCACTTGAACAAGGCATATAACGACCAGGTGACTGCTCTTTTGGACGTGAACTTCGCCATCGGGAAGGGCGAGTTCGTCGCCCTCCTCGGGAGGAGCGGCAGCGGGAAGAGCACGCTCCTGAACATACTCGGCGGCCTTGACGCCCCGACGTCGGGAGAGATCCGCATCGACGGTAAATGCATCGATTTCAGTGACCGAAAGGCGCTCATCGCTCTCCGGAGAGGGTCTATCGGGTTTATCTTCCAGAGTTTCAACCTCATCCCGGCGCTGACGGCGCAGGAGAACGTGGAGTACCCCCTCCTCTTCAATTATCACGAGAAGGCCGCGAGGAGAGAGCGGGCCGCCGATCTCCTTGCGACCGTCGGTCTCGCGGACCGGGCGCACCACTACCCGAGGGAGATGAGCGGCGGCGAGCAGCAGCGGGTGGCGATCGCCCGCGCCCTCGTCGGAGACCCCCTCATCGTCCTGGCCGACGAACCGACGGGGAACCTCGACTCAAGGACACGCGACGAGATCTTTGACCTGATGCGGCGGGTAAACCGGGAACGGGAGACGACGTTTCTGATCGTCACCCATGAGCGCGAACTCGGGAAGCGGACGGACCGTACCATCGAACTCCTTGACGGGAGCGTGGTATCGTGATCGTCGGAAGGCTGATCGATTATCTGATGGCCGCGGCCCACCAGGTCGCGCGGAAACGGATGCGTGTCTTCCTCACCGCCCTCGGCATCGCTATCGGGGTTGCGGCGGTCGTCGGGACCGTCTCCCTGGGCGAAGGCATCCGCTACCAGGCGGTGGAGGCGATCAAGGAGCAGTCCGACCTCACGCTCATCGAGGCGACCGCGGATATCCGCGGAGGCGCGATCCAGCTCATCACGCCGGCAAAGATCGACGAACTCGCCGCCATCCAGCACGTCGAGGCTTCTTCGGCGGTGGTCAGGGAAGCGTACACCACGAAACGGCAGACCTACCTCGAGGTCGTGGGGATCGATCCCGGCGGGATCGAGGGCGTGATCCGGCCGAAGTTCCTGAGAGGCGGCCCCCTCGAGCCCGGCTCCCGGCAGGCGGTGCTCGGGCACGACGTCGCCGAGACGCTCCAGCGCTACGAGGGTGTCCGGCTCGGCGATACTGTCCCGATCCTGATCCGGCGCTACGACGAGGACGGCATGCCGGTCGACGAAGAGGTGGGTTTCACCCTTGTCGGCGTACTCCAGGAGCGGGACGACGCGTTCGACCAGGTGATGCTGATCGACCGCGGGGTCGCGCAGGAGTTGCGCGGCGGCGAAGCGGCGTTCGACGGCGTCCTGATCAGGGTCGATCACCCCGACGCGGTCTTTGGTGTGGTGGACGGCATCAAGGGGCTCGGCCTCACCGCACGGGGCGCGTTCCAGCAGATCGAGTCGGTGAACCGATTGATGGACGTTGTCGTCCTCATCCTGGCGTTCTTTGCCGGGGTCGCCCTGATCGTGGGGGCGCTGATGATCGTCAACACAATGGTTACGTCGGTCTTCGAGCGGACGCGGGAGATCGGGATCACCATGGCCATCGGGGCCTCCCCTGCCGACGTCGTCTACCTCGTCCTTGCCGAGTGCCTCTACATCGGGTTGATCGGGGGTGTGATCGGCGATCTCCTGGGCGTCGCGTTCTCGGGCGCGATCAACACCTTCGGCAAGCCGTTCATCGTCGCCCAGCTCGGCGATACGTTCTCCACGTTCGCAGACGCCGAGATTACCCTGATCACGCCCGGGCTCCTCGTGCTCGGGATGGCGATCGCGATCGCCCTTTCCCTGGTATCGGGCCTCTATCCGGCGTTGAAAGCATCTCATCTCAACCCGGTGACGGCGATACGGACGGGGGTGTGAAAGTATGAGAAGAAGATCAGTAACTTCAGGAATTATCCTCTCTCTTGCCCTGTTGCTGGCCCTCGTGCCTGCACCTGCGGCGGCTGACCAGTATGTGGGCGGCATCCCGCTTGAGACAGTGGAAAGCGGCGTCGTCTCCGGCGGGCTGTGGCATGACTCGTTCGTGGGGGTCGGGCAGGAGCATGAGGTCACGAAGACCTACTCACTTCCTTCCTACTCGAAGATCAAGTGGGCGCGCCTCTACGTCGCTGTCTACTGCGGCCACATGCAGAACAACTACGAGCACCGGGCGACCGTGAAGTTCAATGGCGGGTCGGGGATGCAGACGCTCGGCGTGGAGGAACTCCGGAAGTCGTACTCCTTCCCGGCTAATGGCGGGGACGGGCCGGTCTGGGTGAATGACCACTGCAACCGGGTGACGAGCGACTACTGGATGTGGTACGACGTGACCAACCGTATCACCGGCAGGAATGCGGTCACCCAGGTGAAGACGGAGCAGCCGGAAGGTTATACGGGCACCTTTGACGGGAGGATCAAACTCGTCACGCTTGTCGTCGCCTACGACGACGGCGACGGCGACGAAGTATACTACTGGGTGAACCAGGGCCACGACGTCCACTCCTACTACGTCGACGAGTACCTCGGCGAGACCTACACGGGCGAGACGGTCTTCGATACCGAGGAACTCCCTGAAGACGACGAGCGCGTCCCCGCCGCCGAGTTTTCGGCCGTCTACCTGGCAAGCCAGGTCGGCGAATTCTCGTTCAACACAGAACTGCTCGATGCCAACGACCCGCAGGGCGCCTACTCGGGGTACCAGACGTGGGACGTTTCGGATCTCCTGGAACCCGGGACGACGAGTACCCTCACCTACACCCGCGACCTCAGCGTCAGCGGGAGCGGCGGAGGGTTCCTGGGGGCGTTCTTCAAGATCCCGCTTGCCCTCCTCTCGGTCCGCTACCCCGAAGAGGAGGTCGGGTCGATCCGGGTGACCTCGGTGCCCGCCGGCGCGGCGATCTACCTGGACGACGAGGCGACCCAGTGGACGACGAACACGACGATCCCCGGCATCCCTGCCGGCGACCACTCAGTCAGGGTCGAACTGGACCGCTACCGGGTGCCCGACGACCGGTGGGTCACGGTGACCAGAGGCGCGAACGCCACGGTCCACTTCAACCTCGAACCGATAACGGGCAGCATCGAGGTGACGAGCGAGCCGCCCGGGGCCTGGGTCTACCTCAACGGGGTGAACAGGTCGGTCGTAACCCCGGCGACGCTGGAGAACCTGGTCATCGGCGACTACACGGTCGAGGTGAGGGCGGAGGGCTACGAAGACTACCGGACGGTTACGGTCAACGACGGCGAGACCACCTCCGTTAACTTCGACCTCACGACGTCCGGGGATGGGTCCGGCGGTTCCGACGGCGGAGGGATCCCCGACTACGGCTACACCGGGAAGAACCTGGACGTAGCCGTCTCAGGAACCGTCCACGGGAACCTGACCTACTACGAGTTCAGCAGTTACACCGGGCTCATCCACGCCGGTGAGGGCAAGGAGTTTACGATCAATGTGCCCCCACCCAAGAACGGCACGGTAGGGTATGCACGGCTGTATATCTATACCACCTGGGGGCACGACGAGAAGAGGAAAGAGGGCACCCCGGTCAGGATCGGTCTCGCAGTCGACGGAGCGAATATCGCGGCCGATAAGGTCTACAACGACCGGAAGGACGAGGGGATCTATAATTATCTTCTCGAGACCCACGCGTTCAACGTCACCGGCATCAAGGGCGGCGTCGCCGGAGAGCACATCGTGACGGTGACAAACGACGGGAGGAAGGACGACGTCTTTGCGGCCTACGGCGTCGGCCTCCTGGTCGTCACCGAAGATCCTGCCGAACCGGAGATGACCTACTGGATCGCGGAGGGATCGGATACGCTCTATGCCAACCCGGACTTCGGCACGACGTCTGAAGACTGTATCACGACAGCGATCTTCAACGAGTCTATCGACCTCTCCGGAGCCGGTGAGGCGCGTCTCATCCTGGTAACCACAGCAGGTTCGGGGATGGACGACGACGAGCACCGGATCTTCTTCAACAGCGGTGAGTGGTTCAACCTGCTCACTGCTGGCTCTTCAGCGATCAGCGTGGCCGACCTGGACGCGAGACCGTACCTCCGGCAGTCAGGGAACGAGGCGGGGATCCAGAGCCTCATCACCACGACGAAGGGGGATTATATGGAGAACCGCGCCGTCATCCTCGTCGTCAGGAAGGGCATCCCGCCGGCGGGCTACGAGGCGAACGCTACGCCCACGGCGAGCACTCCCGGGACGCCGACGACATCGTCCGGCAGCACCGGATCGCGGTTCACCTTCAACTCGACGAACGGGCGGATCGAGGCCACGCGCATCGTCGCCGACGGCGGGGCCGTTCAACTCTATATACCCGAGGGAGCGGTGATCACCGAAGGCTCCGGGAACCTCGTCCAGACGATAACGTTACAGAGGCTTCCGCCCGGCGGTGCCGGGGGTGCCGACCCGGCCTACGAGATCGCCAGCGAGGATATGGTGAGCGACATTCCGCTCGGGCTGGTCGTCTCCGTGAACAGATCGGGAGGCGCGATCGTCAGGTACGACCGCGCTTCGGGCACCTGGGAGACCCTGGAGACCACGGCAGATGCAACGGGTGGCAGCGTCTCGGCAAAGATCTGGCAGGGGGGCGTCTATGCGGTCCGGTACGGCGAGGCCGGCGGAGACGCTCCGATCGGAGGGGTGCTCAACCTGCTGTTCGATGTTGTTTCGGCGATCTTTTCGCTGTTCGGCTTCACCCCCGCCGCTGAGGAGCCGGCGCCGCCGGCGGAGCCCGCGCCTGATCCCGGATTGGCCCGGGCCGAGCCCGCACCCACGGCGCCGGCGGCGCCGGCCGTCGATATCACCACGATGTGGTTCGGCCTCTCGGTGCTCTCCGACCCCCCGGGTGCGCTCATCGACCTCGACGGGGAGTACACCGGCAGGACGACACCGGCCGCCTTTGCATCGCTTTCGGGCGGCAACCATACCGTCCGGGTGCGCATGGACGGCGCCGAGCCGGCGGAACGGACAATCCTGCTCGACCACGACGATGAGGTCGTTGTCGAGATTCCGGGTCTCGCTTCCCCCGGCCTGCTCCGGACCTGGGAGCAGAACCATTACGGCGGCGTCTACGTCGACTCGTTCCCGGAGGGGGCGGAGATCCTCGTCGACGGCCGCAAGGTGAACCGGAAGACTCCCGACATCGTCTACGGGCTCAAGGAGGGGCTGCACACCATCAAGGTGAAGAAAGAGGGGATCACGTTCAGCTCCGATAAAGAGCGGATCTGGATCGAGAAAAACGCCATAGCCCGGGTGACGTTCACCAGCGGCAACGCGGAACTGACACGGTCGCTCACGTTTGAGTCGGAGGACTACGCGCAGAAACCCTTCTCGATCAACGGCAGGTACCTAAGCGACCGGTTCCCGAAGAAGGTCGAGGTCAGTGGGATCGGGGGGTCGTATATCACCATCTATGACGGCGAGAGTTACCGGAGTTACCGGATACCCGCCGCCGTCGAGTCGAACGACACCGTGAGCGCCGTCTTCTCGGATGCACCCTGCAGTCTCCTCGTGACGTCGGTGCCGGCAGGGGCAACGATATCGGTCGACGGGTTCCAGACCGGGTCTGCCACGCCGTATGTCGTTACCAACATATCGGAAGGGAAGCATCTGATCTCGGTCTCAAAGCCGGGGTATATCCCGGCAGAACGGGAGGTCCTGCTGACGGACCACGGCAAGGACGCCACGGTGAAGTTTACTCTCGACCCCTATACCTGGGGATCGCTTGAGGTCTCAAGCACCCCGGCGGGCGCCAGGATCTACCTCTACAGCCGGGATACCGGCGAAGTGACGCCCCACACCTTCCACTACCT
>NZ_DAOSET010000045.1:0-18076 GCF_035363275.1 Methanoculleus sp.
ACGACACCGGCAACCAGAAGGCCGATTGCCATGCCATACCAGAATGCGGTCACGCCTCCGGCGACGTTGAGAACTCCCTCCCGGTTCGGGAACGAAGCCAGGAAGTTGCCCTCCCCGGAGAGCATGCCGACCAGGTCGTCGGTAATCTTCTCGAGTTCTGCTACCTGCTCGAGTACGGGGGTATACGACACACCTGCGGTGGTGACGACGCCGACCAGCGGGTCGACGACCAGTCCGTACTCAGGCAGTACCTGAATGTATGCCATTTACGCACCTCCCTTGGGCTCCAGGATCGGCTGTGCGTCGAGCCACGCATAGGCGTCACGCTTCGAGAGCGCGATGTACTGCGTGTAGGTGTAGATCCACCCGATGACCGATACCAGCAGCGATATGAGAGCAGGGATGAACCCGATAAATGCGAACGATATGATCGCAACGGTGATCATGGAGAGGAAGCCGCACTCTGCAGCGAGCATGAGCGTCCGGTCCTGCCGCTCCCCCGGCCCGAGACAGGCGTTGAAGGAGTGCTGGATGGCGATGGCGCCGAGCATGAAGATCACGGCGATGATGCTGCCGCCGATGAGGGAGAATTCGTAGGTCTCGACAGCGAAGCCGAGGATCGAGATCTCGCCGGTGATCATGCCGATGAACTCGAACGTTCCGCAGGCCATCGCCGCGAGACCGAGCACCGTCATCGCGCCGACGATTGCAAGTTCCGTCAGGGAGATGATCATGACCGGGATGTCCATCCGGACGACATGATTTGCCATTACTCCGGCGACCGCACCGATGATCGCGGCGATGATGATCGTCACGATGGGCGCAGCGATGCCGGTCGTCGCTCCGAAGAGCGCGGCGATGACACCGGACCCGAGCGCGATCATGCCCGCCGACGGGACACCGGTACCGAGACCGTAACTGCAGAGGTGCTTGATCGTGTCGGTACCCCAGATGAGCGCGACCACGGCAGCAAGCCCGCCGAAGAATGCGAAGTACTGGGTGCCGGTGATCGTGTTTAAGTATGTCAGGTAGATGAGGACAAGCGATCCCACGAGGCCGTAGATCACGAGCTGATTGTGCGGGATGCCGCCTCCTGCTCCTGCTTCAATCTTTACCGACATTTAGAACACCCCCACCAGTTCGAGCAGCCCGATCGAGAAGATGCCTGCAACAGCGGATGCCACAGCGGCCGCGATGACCGCTCTCGGGAACCGTTTGAACTTGGGGTCATGCGGCCCTTCGATCGTACCGGTGATGTTGTATGCGGCAAGCACGGCGTTCATCAGGAACATACCGACCGCGAAGACACCGGCAAGCGAGATGGCGACGGGCGCGATCTGCTCGACCGTTGTGTCCAGGATTGTAGGCAGCTGTGCCTGGTAAATATCGAGGAGTTCAAGGTAGATGAGCGTCCCGCCGAGACCACCGAGTGCGCCGCCGATGACACCGCCGACCCAGGAGATGAACGGGAGGCCGTGCCCCTCGGTACCCTGGCTCTTGTACTCGGGGAAGGTGTCGCCCGTGATCGGGTCTTTTGCGACTTTACCGGAAGCTGCCGGGATACCCATGCCGAAGACGTAGATGATGTTGACCATCGTGCAGGTGATCGCCATCAGCAGCCCGCCACCGACCGCACCGCCGGCGAGGGCCAGCGGGAGTCCGAGGGGGGCAGCCCATGCGCCACCGAAGAGTCCGGCAAGGCCGGCGCCGGCGGCAAGCATCGCGACACCGGTCGCGATACCGGGTGCCTGTCCCATTGCAGCGGGGGCACCGCCGACCGGGACGAAGTGGACGCCGAACCCGATCAGGACGCCGCCGATGATGATGCCGACGAGCGCGATCAGCCCGGCCATCTGTGCGAAGAAGAAGGCAAGCACAAGTGCGACGATGATAAGAACTATGCCGATAGCGATGCCCATTCCTGTCGGGGACTGGACACCCCCTGTCTGTTTAGGTCCACCGAGCGCGCTCATGACGATGCCTCCTCAGGGGCCGTGTAGGGTCCGAAAGTCTTCCTTGCCCAGACCTCGATGTAGCGGTCGATGATGGCAAAGATCAGGATGATAACGATACCGATGATGACCGCTCCCCATCCGGCGGCGAGCGGCTCAAAGACAACGGTACGCCAGAGTTCGAAGAAGACGATCAGGCCAAAGCAGATCCCCGATGCGGGGCCGCCGAGTTTGGCGCTGAAGAAACCGTTGTCGAGCGAGTTGCGCTGTCCGGCTTCGGCGTAACGGACGATGTTGCCGGACGCGGAGATCGGAACACCGGCTCCAAACTTCTGCTCCTGGTACTGCCGCTCCTTTCCGTAGAACGGGTTACCGGTTGCAGACCCGGCTGCACCGAGCGCGATACCCCACACGAGACCCAACAACGGGAGCGGGAAGGGGTGACCGAGCGCGGTGATCATCAGGTGACACATCGCGACGGTGGTGAAGATTGCTACGAACGCGTGTGCCATGGTCACGGTCGTCATCGACTTCAGGATGTCGATATAGACCGGCTGTCCAAACTTAGCGAGACTTGCAGTACGGCCGAGGTATGCGGTTGTCGCATAGACGCCCTGCACGAAGACCGCGAGAGCGCTCCCGAGCACAATTGCAAGTATCGGGTTTATCTGCATCGCCATGAATGCCCAGGCAAGGCCTGCACCCAGAGCAACCCAGAGGCCGTACGCGGGAGGTTCACCGGCAATTGCCTTGTTAAAGATGCGGTGAATATATCCCATCTGCGGAGCAAGCTGAACCTGTGAGTTCGGGTCACCCTGTGATCCGATATCAGACTCAGTGTCTTCCGCAGCGCCGGCGACGGTTGCAAGAGCACCTGCCAATGCGGTAATGCCGATGCCAAATACGATCTCTTCCATTCAGCATCCTCCTCCGGTGCTCGCGGCACCAGAGTATAAGTTCAAAACCTTTTTGGTTCATTTAACAGTTGTTTATGACTTAATTAAAGGTTTCGAAAAGTTGCGCCGCTATAGCAATGAAATGTAAAAAATCGTCCGGAATGCCCGTTTTGGGCATGTTAAGTTACGCTAAAGAAAAAAAAGTTGATTTAGGGTTACCGCGCCGGGATGATGAGCGAACGCTCGCCGGCGGGCATGAACTCGCGGATTGCACCCTTCGCGAACTCGCGGCGGGGCTCGGCGAAGTCGAACTTCAGGGCCGGGTCGGCGAAGCAGATCTTCACCCGCGGGTCGAAGCACCATGCGTCGCCACGGCCGTAGTGGGCACCACCGGTGATCGCGGCGTACTCGCCCTGGTGACCGACGTTCATCGCGTAGTTCGGGTAGTTCGGGCCACGGAGTTCTCCCATCAGGCCGCGGTCGGACTCCATGGAGAGGGAGTTCGCAGACCCGCACTGGTCCTGGAGGTCGTAGCCGAAGAAGCCGAGACGCGACCATCCGTCCTTGTGCAGGAGCATGCAGAGGTACCAGGCGTTCAGGCCGGCGTTGGAGTTTCCGGTCGCGATGGAGGTCGACAGACCGCAGGCGGCGGCAAGCACACCGGCACGCTGGGACCCGCCGAAGTGGTCCTCCATCATGGTCGGGAACTGCTCGTACTGCTCCATGCCGTTGAAGGCGACCTCGGTCGAGATGTCGTTGACGATCTCCTGGGTCGGCTTGACCTTGTCGTTCGGGCTCGGGTTCTTCCAGTCGACCTTGTACTTGTCCTTGATGTAGTCCATACCGTAGTAGGTGAACTCATCGAGGATGTTGTCGGTGTAGGCCGCGGTCGCGTACTGGGTGAATCCGACACCGCCGGACATGTAGGAGCCGAGCCAGATCTGGTCGTAGAGCATGGTTCCGGCGCCGACAACCTCGAGGGAGGCCCGGGCGGGGTCGTTGGGGTACTTCCGGTTCGCCTGAACGATATCCGAGAAGAGACCGAATGCAAGGCCACCGGGCTCGTTCGGGCCACGGGCACGCCGGGCGGGCAGGTGGGACGCCATCTGGATGACACCCGCGTGCTTCGCGGCGTAGGAGAGGTCGGCGACGGCTGCTTCGCCGGCGCACATGCGGTAGGCGCCGATGAAGGACATACCGATCTGCATCGCAGACCACCGGGAGGTCGTTCCACCGTCGCAGGTCCGGACGACTGAGGTCGGGATGTGGATTGCCTGCCAGAGGGACTTTCCGACGGCGGCGGAGAGAGCCTCGGCCTGCTTGGCGGGGAAGGCCTTCTCGACGTCGATGACGAACTGGGGTTCGATATCGTCGGCAAGTTCCTGGTCGCCGGTGAAGACCTTGACGTAACAGTCGTCGACGAGGCCGGGGTGAGTCTCGACCATGTGTTCCTGGACGACGGCGCCGCCGGGCATCGCGTGGTTCAAGATGTGAAGGTATTCGTTGATCGTCTCGGGGGTGACTTCCTTGCCCAGACGCTTCTGCAGGGTCTGGTGAGCGAGGTCCATGTTGACGATGACAGTCCGCCGGATGTCGTCCCACATCTGCTGCATCGCAGCGTTGTTGACGAAGTGCAGGTCGTCACCTTCGACGAAGACGCCGGTGCCGGAGACCTCGTAGGTCATCAGCTGGCGCTGGCCGAGCGGGATACCGCCAAGGTGGCAGCGCACGGGGTCGTACATGGAGATACCGCGGTCCATCTCGACGGCGCGGCTGGCCTTCACGAACTCCTCCTTGCGGGGGGACTGGTGGTACCCATTGAAGTTGTAGTACTCGGCCGTATCAGACTGGACGTCCTGTCCCTGGAATTTCTCCTTGAGCGATTTCAGGAACAGCTTCTGGGATCTTTCAATCTTTGCCATATTCAATCACTCCTTGGGAAGGAACCCGTATTTCGTCCGCAGCGTGTGGATGCGCTGGACGTACTCGATGTATTCGGCATCGTCACGGTACGGGGTGCCACCGAGTGAGTGGAAGATCGTCGTGCGGGCCTTAAGCCACTTCTCGTCGAGCGGCTTGCCGACGGCAACCGCACGGTCGAGGGGCTCACCGATCTGGTTCTTGACGTAACGGACGATGCCGTCATCGCCAAGGACACTCCTCTGGAGCATGTCGAACATCATGCCGTTCTCGGCAAGACGGAGCGAGTGACCGTGCACGGTCGCACCACGGATGCCGGTGCGGGCTGCGTCGAGGAGCTCGGTGTTGATAAGTTCCTTGGAGTACTTCTCGAGATCGCGCTCGCGGCACTCGACGATCTGACGGCCGGAGAGCGTACCGGGGTCGATACCACGGAAGCGGTAGCACTCGGTGTAGGTCCGCTGGTAGGGCTGCGAGGGGGCGAAGAACATCGAGTCCGCGAACTGGATGTAGCGGACACGGTCGCCGGCCTTGGCACCGTCAGTCGGGGTTACAATCTTGCGGATGGGGCAGTCGGGTTCCTGCTGCTCGGCGAGCGGCGGGTGGGCCGTCGGATAGGCGGATCCCGGCGCCCTGTGGCCGAGGATCAGCACGATATCCTCGTCTGTCACATCGCGCATCTTTTCAAGCTTCTGGTTGGGGTTCATCTGCTTGCGCCGGTTCTCGGCGACCTTGGATGTACCCGGTCCGTATTGGGGCTTGTATGCCATGTCTCAATTCACCTTCATGTTGGGCTTTTTAGCACTTTCATAACGGCACGAACGACTTCTGCCAATTTTTCCCTGCCAGGGGTCTGACCCCGTGTCACACCGCTGACGATATCCATCACCATGCCTTTCGTCTTAACCCGGTCGGGCGGCGGCATAACAACCGCTGTCCTGACTCCCTCCTTTGCGAGATCTTCAAAGTCTATCGGGACCTGAGAAACGACGATCGCCCTGATCTTCACGTGCTCAAGGATAAACCGGATCTTCTGCACCACATGAGAGCGGACATTCCCGTGGTGCAGGATGGCGACCTTGTGCTGCTCGATCTGAGCAATCTCCTTCTCCGTTAGCCCGAAGTAGGCTCCGAGGACATGACCCTTGATAGGTGAATCTGCCGGGACTCCGCTCCCTGCGTTCAGGACAAGCGTGGTCACGGAGAACTCCGTCCCTTCCCTCCGGAGGCCGGAGGTGATGTCGCAGACCGGTTTTGTGACGTGTCTGCGGCCGGGGGACATTCCAATCACGATCACATCCGGGGACCTGGCTTCAGAGATAGTCCCGCGCTGGGCAAGACCGCCTCCTTTTCCCATCCCCATGCTCTCGCGGCAGTCGACGACCTGGGTTACTCTTCCGATAGGCATCTTACTTGGTTCCCTGAATGATAATGGGACCGTCTTTCTTTCTTGGATCGACAAGTCCGAGAATATCTCTGTCGGCGTCAGGTCCGTACTTCGCGTAGTCGGACGTTGTCGGCTGGGTCTTCATGTATCGTCCCTTCTGGACGATACAGGAGAAGTCCTTATCGGCAAAGACTTCGTCAACTGCTTCCCCGATAACCGGAATGTACGACTCGTCCTCGAGTTCCAGGATGATTGTTCCGACCTGCACCTGGAGCTGGACGTCCTGGTCTCCGACACGGATAACCTTACGGTCCGGATGGGGGTTGGGTTTCCCCCGTGCCGGGCCGTACGGAACGGTGGCGGGGAGGTTTGGTCCATTGATGGACATCCGGCGAATCCCGCCGACCTGAACAAGTCTGTTCAGGAGTTCTTCTACCGTATCGGGTCTGAGGAATCGCGCAGAAACGATTCGAACCTGAGGGTATATGGCGTCAGTCATTAGCATCCTTATGTTATTTACACACCCTGTGCGATCTGCTGGATCGGCTTGTTGAAGACGTCGACCTTGCCGTAGGTGTCGGCATAGATCTTCGAGGTGCTCTCGGGCGAGAACATCTGGGTTCCGGCGTCGAGCGCCGCTGCAGCGACCACACACGGGATAGCCACGCCTGCGGCGTGCCTGGTCACGACGTGGTTGCCGTTGAAGATACCGGGGCCGCCACCGCCGTAGATCGAGTGGCTGAAGAACGAGAACCCGACAGCGGTACCCATGACACGGCCGTAGTCGGTGCTCGGGAGACCGGTCTCGTGCTCAAGCAGGTCGTTGAAGTAGAGGAGCGTCGCGGAGACCGCCTGGGCGAACCGTCCGGCACCACAGTTGACGATGGTGGCTGCCATGGTTCCCGCAGCGGCGTAGGCGTTCCAGAGCATGGGGTCCTTGGTGTCGTAGAACTGGAAGTACCCGCCCTTCTTGCCCGGGGTGATGACCTTGTCCTCGATGGCGCGCTCGACCAGGCTCTGGACGACCGTGCCGATGGTTCCGGTCGCACCGTTCGCCTTGACGAGGTCGTAGACCATGTTGTTCGCGTTCAGGCCCTGGTAGGCGTACGCGAGCAGCTGGGCGCGCTCGAACGGTCCGATGGCGTTACCCATCTCAAACATTCCTGCCTGCTCGAAGGTGGACGAGAGTGCGGCGCCCTGCATAGCGTTCCGGTTGGTCATCATGACACTGTGGTTGACCGGGATGTTCCGGAGCGCGTAGCCGAGACCTTCGTTGTTCTGGGGGATCGACAGGATCGACGTGACGTTAGCGCCGGAAAGATCCATCGTGTGCGGGTAAGAACCCCAGACTGCCGTCTTGACCATCGCTGCGTCGAACGCTCCGATGTTGAACTGCTCGACGAGCGAGTAGGTGGTTGCGGCTGCGACCGAGGTGATCGCGGCATCGTAGGTGGATGCGGCCTCCAGGCGGACGCTGGGCACCTCGACGAGGATGAGTTTACCGCCGCCGAACTCGCGGATGTTGGTGTTGTCACCCTCCTCGACCTGGACCATCTCCTTGATCTTGGCGATGACGGCATCCTTGTTGCCGACGATGTCGAGATTCATCTCGCGGCCCATGACGTTCCCCTTTGCGACCTTTCCGGTCTTCAGGGATTCCTGGATGCCGCCCAGGTTGACTGCGACCGTCCTCTTGGTCAGGTCGATGAGTTTCCTGGTCGCCGGGTTGACCAGCGGGCTGATCTTCTCAAGCGGCACACCACTCTTCAACTGCTTGCCTGCATCATCATACAGGTCAATAGTTTCCTTGTATTTCGCCATAATCTTTCTCCATTACCCTCTTTATGTGCATACAGTCCGTAACTGTGAAGTGAACACTAAAAGTATCGCTGGTTGTATCTGATGGTAACTACTGCACGTCCTCGTGGGACAAGAGATAGTAACCTTCTCTGATGATATAAGCATTGCTATTTATGTCTACGATCAGATATATATCCGGAGTGCAATACCAGATATCTGCTAGATAAAGGTCGATTGCACGGGATAGTGAATTTATTATACCCCCTCAGGAGGTGGTATGGATCACTTAAAAGTGTAAGACTTTGTGCTACTTTTTTAGCGCCCGGCGTGCGCTATCTCTATAGATTTACATCCCTTCGTATGCGCGGTAGAAAAATAGGGGGTTCAGGCCTTGACCAACTGGTACAATTTGCCGTAGATCTTCTGGCCTTTCCTCTTTCGGTGGCGTTCACCAAGGTCACCCTCATAGAGAGCAAACCGACCTTTGGTGCCGTTCACCTCAATATCGACATCCTCACGGTATGCAAATCCGGGCATCATAACGTCGATGTTTCCAAAGACGTAGATCTCGCCCTCCACCATCTGGCCTCCAAGACGGCTCTTCGCATTGCCCTTGATGACGATCTTCCCACCTTCGGCATGGGTGGCGACGTGAACGTCGACATCGCCGCCGACGACGATCTCGCCGCCGTTCATGAAGGTGCCGAGATCGCTTCCGGCATTGCCTGCGACAGAGATCTTCCCGCCGGCCATCCCACGCCAGTCGCCACGGTATGCGGCGCCGAGATAATTCCCGGCATTGCCGGTGACGGTGATCTCACCGCCTTTCATCCCGGTGCCGGCAAAGGCGTCAACGTTCCCGTTCACGGTGATCTTGCCGCCCTGCATCCAGGCGCCGACGTACATGTCGGTGTTGCTGTTGACGACGATCTCGCCGCCGGTCATCTGCTGGCCGATCCTTTTAACCCGGGAGAGGTCGCCGCCGACGACGATCTTCGTCTCGGCCGGGGTCGCTCCGGCTTTGCCGGAGACGTCGAAGAAGTCTCCGAGCCGGTGCTGCTCTCGCCCTACGTAAACAGGGAGGTCGACGATCTCTTCCGCCTTCTTCCCGGCGAACGCATCGGGAGTGATGGTGTCAGCCTCGAGGTACAGCCCGGGCTGGTTCTTTATGGTGAGTGTAACGGTTTCCATCCTTCTCTCCCCTCACTGTGTAGCATCAACCTCAATCACGTACGGGTTCGGAAGATAGTGGCCGCTAACCTCGTAGTTGTTTAAGGTGACGGTGTAGTAGCGGAGGAACTTCTCCTTGACGTCACGCATCACCTGCGGGTTCTCGTTGACTTTAGTGTTCACCCAGAGCGTCCGCTTGTTGCCGTTCGAGACGATCTCGTGGTCGTCGATGACCTGGACCCCCGCCTTGAAGAGGCATTCTGCGTTCGAGAACGCCGTCTCGATAGCGTCGGGCGCGTAAGGCTCGTTCGGGTTGAAGTCGAAGACTGCAACATCTCCTTCGAGGCCGGGCGCAAGTCCGCCGTACATGTGCGAAAGACCGAGCGACTTTGCCGGTCCTGCGCGGGTCATCTGCGCGATCTCGTAGAGGTCGAGTTCGCGGTCGATGCCGGCGAGGTTGGTCGCTTCGATGACCTTGTCCTTGTGCTTGAAGGCGTCGAACTGCTGCTTCCTGGCCTCCTCGCTCATGAGCCACTTCATGATCCGCGGGTAGCGGATGAACGGTCCGGCGTTCGGGTGGTCGGTGGTCATGAAGACACGCATCGGGTCTTTTGCGAGCAGAGCGAGTTCAAGACCGATGCACCACTGGATGGCGCAGACCTTGATGTTCGGGCTGTAGACGTAGGGCACGACACCGGACCCGGTCTCGAGTTCGACATCGGCGTTCGCCCACTTCAGGTGGTTCAATTCCGTGAGGTGGTGCTCGAACGGTCCGTCGGCGGTCATCGTCGTGGTCTCGTCGAGCGTCACCTGACCCATGTCGATGGTGAGGTTGTCGTGCGAGTTCACGTAGGCCATGATGTCCTTTGCCCTGGACTCCACGTTCGCCCAGGAGTCTCCACCGTAGGAGTGGAACTGGACGTGGGTATGGTGCATCACCTGATCGCGGCCGAACTTGCTGTTCGGCTTGATACCCTCCGAGAGCTTGAACGTGTCGAGCGTCGTCGTGTAGTTGCCGGGGTTCCCGAGGTTGTTCGCGTGAACGTGCATCGAGTGCGGGAGACCGAGATACTCGTTCGCTTCGATGAGGCCCTTCACGATCTGGGCCGGCGTGATGTCGAAGTAGGGGACCGGGTCGTGAACGTTATCGCAGTTCAGGCCCCATCCCCAGGCTTCGGTGCCGCCGGGGTTGACGACCTTGACCGCGTAGCCCTTCGTGGCTCGCAGGAGCCAGGCGATGTAGGCGGCGGTGTTCTCGATCTCGTGGTTCTTGAGATACTCGAGCACGAACCAGTTGTTCCCGAAGACCGGGTAAGCGCCCTGGTCGAGGATCGGTGTGTCCCGCATCTCCTCGTGGGTGTGCCGGGCGTAGAGCGGCGGCATGGCCGCTTCCATCACGGTGGTGTAGCCCATGCGGGCGTAGTTGTAGCCGGTCCGGAGCGTTGTCGGGACCGAAAACCCACCCTGCATTCGTTCGATGCCGTGTCCGGGCTTGTAGGTGAAGAGTTTGTCTTCGGGGCGGAAGTTACGACCGATGTTTACCTTCGGGCCGGCAACATGAGCGTGGACGTCGACACCGCCCGCCATGACGGTCTTACCGCTGGCATCGATGATCTTTGGGCTGCTGAGAGCCGTTGTCTCGACGATCTTGCCGTCCTTGATGGCGATATCGGCCTTATCTCCCTTGATCCCGAGAACCGGGTCGAAGACGAAACCGTTCTTAATGAGAAACTCTGCCATCGCTTATACCCCCTTGAGTTCCTTGACGCGTGCGAGGACGTGTGTGAGGAACTCTTCGTCGGTCATCATGCCTTCGGGGGCATCAACGACCTTTCTGGTCTCAATCGGTACGTTATCCATACGGTATGCGCACCCACCTATCTCGACGCCCACGAAGGCGACCGGGACATGGACCTTGCAGACCTCGGTGGTCGGGGTCTCATGGGGATCGATAGCGACTGACGGGAGGTCATAGATCTTCTTGACCGAACTGAACGGGAAGTGCGCGCCGGGGTCGCTGCCGAGAACGAAGACCGCGTCCACCTCGTCCCTGCGGAGCAGGTCGTTCGAGGTCGTCTCCCCGGGGTTGTAGCGGGCGAAGCCGCGGGAGAGGTCCACCGCGTAGGGGAACCCGAAGAGCCAGCCCCAGACCTGACCGGAGCCGGTAACGTTGTAGTGCCCGCGCATCGGCATGATGGCGGCTTTCGTGTACTCGTTCAAGTCACGGGTGACAGCGATGGCCGCGTCGATGTTGTGGTTCTTCCCGATCGACTGGGTCACACCCATACCGAAGAAGATGATCGCGAACCTGCCGCTCTTGAGCGTCTCGGCAACCTCGTAGATCTTTGCTTTCGGAATCCCGGCGACGACGTCGGGGAGTTTCTCACCTTTGAACGCCACGCGGAGAGCATCGAGGAGCTCGTAGTCGCGTCCCTGCTCGATCTGGAGGTGGACATCCGCGATGCTCGCGGTGTCGGTGGGGCGCGGGTCGACGACGATCACCTTTCGGCTCGCATGACCCTTGCCGGTGAAGAATCCACGGGGGAAGATCGAGTAGCGGGACATGTGCCTTGGGTGGGCATGTGCCGGGTTGCAACCCCAGAAGAGGATCCGGTCGGCACGGTTCTTGACCTCCCCGAGCGTGCAGCTTGGGATACCGATATCCTGAACCGCGATGAGGGAGGTGCCGTGGCAGACGGTAGCCGTGTTGTCCATGACCGCTCCGACAGCTTCACCAATCTCGGACCCGACGGACTGGGCCTCACAGTTTGTGGAACTCCAGCCATACATCAGGGGTTTCTTTGCGTCGGCAAGCATCTTTGCCGTGTACTCGATTGCTTCGTCGTAGGAGATCTCCTTCCAGGAGCCGTCTTCCTGCCGCATGCGGGGTCGGGTAATACGGTCCTTTGCCTGGGAGTGGAGGAACTTCTCGGCGCCGATGGCGCACGCGTTGTAGACTTCGAGGAGCTGCTTGTTGTCATCGCTGACAACGACCTCAAGGTCGTCGCAGAGCGTTCCGCAGAACGGGCAGATAACGTCGGTTACAGTCTTCGTCATGCTAGTTCACCCCTGCACCCCTTGCGCACCAGTTCCAGTGAGCCGAGTACGGGTTCGTTTTTGGCGACCTCCACCTGAACAGGTGTACCCTTAAACGTTGGCATGCCGGTAGAGTAGGTGTTCGGATTGACCACCATGTTTGCCCATGGCCCCATCGGTATATATGCCACGCCGGGATGGGGACCCTGGGTTGCCTCGACCGCCTTGACGACGACACTGCCGTAGTCGCTGGTGACACGTACGTGCGTGTTGCGGTAAGCTCCCAGCCTTTTGAAGTCCACCGGGTCCAGCTCGATGATCCCGCAGGCGGTGGTGTAGGCGGGTTTTTCTTTCCCCGCCTCCATGGACACCCCCTGCTGGATGGTGCGACCCGTGATCAAATTCACACTGATTGCCATTGTTTGTATCCCCTGTCTATTGATATTTGATATTACCTGGCAAACTCTTTGAGCGGGCTTGGGCCGAGCTCGTTGATGGTCTTGACGACGTCCGTCATGACCGTCCCCCATTTTGCACCCTCGGATGCGGAGACAAAGGTCATCCTGAGACGCTTGTCGTCAAGACCGATGTTCTTGAGGACACTCTTCAAGAGGAACATCCTCTTGGCTGCCTTAAAGTTGCCCTCAAGGTAGTGGCAGTCGCCGAAGTGACAGCCGGAGACCAGCACGCCGTCCGCCCCGTCCTGGAATGCCTTCAGGATGAAGAGGGGATCGATCCGGCCCGTGCACATCACGCGGATGGCACGGATGTCCGGCGGGTATTGAATACGGGCGCCGCCAGCGAGGTCTGCGCCTGCGTACGAGCACCAGTTGCAGATGATGGCGATGATCTTGGGATTCCAGTTCTCGTCTGCCATTTACTGTTCACCCCCGAGGAGGAATGCATCGATCTGTGCGATGATCTGTGGGGTTGCAAAGTGCTGCATCCAGATTGCACCGCCGGGGCAGAATCCGCCGCAGGTGCCGCAACCCTTACACTTGGCTTCAGTGACCTGCATGACCGTGCGGCCGTCCTTCTCGACGAGCGAGAGGGCGCTGTAGGGGCACTGGTTGATGCACATTCCGCATCCGGCACACTTATCCTCCATGCACTGGGCGAAGTAGGGCTCGAGCTCCACTTCTCCCCTGTGGATCGGAATGGATGCCGCGGATGCCGCACCCTCTGCCTGCGCGACCGTATCGGGAATGTCTTTAGGTCCCTGGCAGACGCCGGCGAGGTAGACACCGGCAGTGGTGGTGCCGCACGGGTTCAGCTTCGGGTGGGCCTCAAGGAGCCAGCCGTCCTGCGAGCAGGAGACACCGAAGAGCCTCCGGGTCTTCTCGGTCTCGGCGCTGGGCTGGATAGCTGCCGCGAGCACGACCAGATCGACTTCCATATCGATTGGCCGGCCGAGGAGCGTGTCCTCTGCGTTGACGTGAAGGTTCTTGGTCACCGGGTCTTCGAGGATGTTTGCCACGCGGCCGCGGATGAACTTCGCACCCTCGTTCTGGATGCGGTAGTAGAACTCCTCGTACATCTTGCCGAAGGACCGGATGTCCATGTAGAAGATGTAGGGGATCGCGCCGGGGATCTTCTCGATGATCTGGTGGGCGTGCTTGAGCGAGTACATGCAGCAGAACCGCGAACAGTACGGCTTGCCGACGCCGGTCGAGTCACGGGAGCCTGCACAGAGAACGAACGCGATCCGCTTCGGAGTCTCGCCGTCGCTCGGGCGGACGAGGTGGCCGCCGGTCGGGCCGGACGCACAGATCAGACGCTCGAACTCAAGACTCGTGATGACGTTGTCGTAGTTCTTGTAGCCCCACTCGAACTTCTTCTCGATGGGGAATATGTCGTATCCCAGCGCGAGGACGACGGTACCGACCTTGACGGTCATGAACTCGTCCTTTGCCTCGAGGTCGACTGCCTTCTTATCGCCGCATGCCTCGACGCAGAGGCCGCACTTGACACAGGCGTCGAAGTCGACGGTGTAGATCAACGGGGAGACCTGCGGGTGGTAGATGTAGATTGCCTTTCTCGGCGCCATGCCGAGTTCGAACGGGTTCGGCTTGATGACCGGGCAGACTTCCGAACAGTCGCCGCAGCCGGTGCAGCCGCCGCCGACGATGCCGCGGACTTCCGCCTCTGCCGGGGTGATGACCCCGCGTGCCTTCTTTCGGAGGGTCACGTCGAAGTTGCCGATGTATCCCTCAACAGCCTCGACCTCGGTATAGGTGAGGAGTTCGATCCCCTCGTTCCGGTAGACATCCACCATCTTCGGGGTAAGGATGCACTGCGAGCAGTCCAGTGTCGGGAAGGTCTTGTCGAGCTGGGACATCCTGCCGCCGATGGTGGGGCTCTTCTCCACGAGGTAGGTCTTGATGCCTGCATTCGCAAGGTCGAGTGCTGCCTGCATGCCGCCGACACCGCCGCCGACGACCATTGCCGCCTTCTCTACGGGGACGCTCTTCGGGACGAGGTCCTCAAGCAGGGATGCCTTTGCTACGGCGATCCTGACTGCGTCCTTTGCCTTGGAGGTGGCCTCTTCGGGCTGGTGCATGTGCACCCACGAGTTCTGCTCGCGGATGTTTGCCATCTCGAACCGGAAGGGGTTTAAGCCGCCCTCCTTGGTCGCGTTACGGAACGTGGGCTCGTGCAGGCGGGGAGAACATGCTGCAACGACGATCCCGGTCAGTTTCTGCTCGTTGATGGCCTCTGCGATCTTGTTCTGGCCGGGGGTCGAGCACATGTACTGGTAGTCATCGGCGACGATGACGTTCGGGAGCGTCCTGGCGTACTCCATTACTGCCTTAACGTCGATGGAGCCCGCAATATTGGTACCACAGTGGCACACAAAAACGCCAATTCTTGGCTCTTCGTATTTTTTGACTTCTGCCATGTATTTGCACCTCACAGGATCTTCTTCAGGAATGGCTCAACATCGATGGCATGGAGGTCGAGTGCAAGATCGTCCGGGCTCATGCCCTGTGCCAATCCCAGGAGTTCATTGTAGTGCAGGACGGGGATGCCGTGTTCGACACCGAACTTCTCCTTGATCTCGATCTGGCCGCGGTCGAACTGGAGCTGGCAGAACGGACAGACTTCGGTGACTGCATCGACGCCTACCTCCTCCATGTTGATCAGCTTTTCGTTCGTGATGTCGAGCGCGTGCGTGATATCGTATCCGCGGACACCGCCGCCGGCACCGCAGCACTGCATCTTGTTGCGGTACTGGACCGGCTCGGCGCCGAGCGCGGCGACGAGTTCTTCCATCCACATCGGGTTCTCGGTGTCCCCGAAGTGCCGCTCTTTGCTCGGCTTCATCAGGTGGCAGCCGTAGTGGACGGCGACTTTCGCGCCGGTCAGGGGGCGCTTGACGCTGTCGGCGAGTTTCTTGACGCCCACGATCTCGGGGTCGTAGTAGAGCTCGGCGAGGTGCCAGACATCGGCGGTCCCCTTGAATTCCATATCAATCTCTTTGAGCACTTCGTTGACTCCGTCGCGGAGTTCATCATTGTGCTTCAGCTTGTGGTTGACTTCCCAGATGGACTTGTAGCACCCGTTGCAGACCAGGGCGATATCCATGCCCATCTGCTCGGCGAGTACGACGTTCCGGGCCGCCATTGCGTACCAGACGTTTAAGTCGATCGAACCGAACGCACCCGGTGCCGGGCAGCAGCTTGCGCCCTTCAGGGGGAGGAGGTCGATGCCGACGTTCTTGCTGGTCTGGATGGCCGCTGCCTCGATTCCCGGATACCGGTTCGGGGCAATGCACCCGAGGAAGAATGCATACTGGTGTTTGTTCTTGCTCATGGTTTCACTCACCCTGTGCCAGTATTCTGTCTGCGTTCTCTTTCAGCCTGTAGTGGTCGAGGATCTTCCTGATGCCGGGCAGGTACTCCGGGTACTTGTGCGTTGTCTCAGGCTCCTCATCGAGGCCCAGTCTCTTCCGGGCGGCACGGTTGGCGTCGTTGTTGGGGACGCCGTGACCACTCTTGTAGATGAGCTGAACCGTCTGGAGGAAGTTGCGCGGAATGATGTCCCGCTTGAACGCGAGGTTCCTCATCGCCATGATCGCGTCGGTCGGCGCGAGGTCACGGGGGCACCGGTCGGTGCAGCTGTAACAGGTGGTGCAGAGCCAGAGGTCGGGGTCGGTGAGGGCTTCTTCCTCGAGGCCGAGGATGGCTTTCCTCATGAACAGCCGGATACGGTACGAACTCCGGGGTGCCGAGGGGCACGAACCGGTGCAGGTGCCGCACTGGTAGCACATATGGGCGGCCGTCTGCCCGATCTTCTCGACATCCTTGATGAACTCGGGGTTGCTGTCAGGGATGTAATATTTCCTGTCCCGAAGTTTCTCAGAGAGTTTCTGGTCCTTGTAGTCTTTCTTTACTGCCATTGACGATCCCTCACGCCTCTTGCGCTTTTCCCAGAACTTTGACCTCAACCTCGCCGGCGGAGGTCTCCTTGACCTTTGACGTCCTCGGGGTGAGCAGTTTCTCCTTGATCTGCTTGAAGAGATCCGTCTCTTTATCCTGCATCCGGATGGCCGTCCGCCGCAGAACGATCGCATCCTCGCTCGGGCAGGCGTTCACGCAGGCGCCGCAGAGGATACAGAAGTCCTTGTTGATGGCGATGTTGGGCTCAATCTCTCCCTTCATCTCCTTCGCCGGGACGGGGGAGGGCAGGTAGAGCGCGTTGCAGGGGCAGACCTCAACACAGGTCGAGCAGCCACCGGGGCACTTCTCGGGGTTGATCTCGATATCTCCCTCGAAGATCTTCTCGACGGTGATTGCTTCCTGGGGGCAGGTCTGGACGCACCAGGTACAGGTGCAACAGTTCTCCTGCTCGATATCGACCTTGCCGGGCAGCTTGTCGCTGACGACCTCACGCTCAAGGGTGATGCACTCCTGGGGGCAGGCCTCCACGCAGATCGTGCAGCCGTCGCAGGTGCTCTCTTCCCACTTGACTTCCCCTTCGATCTTGCCGGTCTCGGGGTTTGCGGGGTTGCGGACGACGGTGATGCTCGGGCAGAGCTCGCCGCAGATACCACAGACGTCGCACTTCTCGGTGTCGACGGTAAACGTGGTCTTCGTCTGCAGTGCGGTCTCACGCGGCCTGCCGGCCTCGTCGCCGCCCTCGAATGCGGGGACATCACGTGCGATGGCGTCCCGCGGACAGACCTCCTCGCAGATGGTGCACCGGTCGCACTTCTCCTCATCGATTACAGTGACCATGTCGTATGTCGGGAACCCTTCTTTCTCAAGGATCGGGAGCCTCTCCTCCCCGTCGACCTTGAGTGTCATCGCGTTGAAGGGACACATAATGACGCAGACGCCGCAATACGAACACTTCTCGGGGTTGACGTCGACAGGTGCTGCATAGTCGATTGCCCCACGGCGTGTCGCACCCACGGGTCCGAGCACGATTGCCTCTTCGGGGCAGGCGTCGACACAGATACCGCAACCTGTACAGGTCTCTGCGTTCAGGATCAGGTTGTTGACTGCCTTCAGGAGCTTCTGCTCCATGATGACATTCTGTCCTTCCCGCGTTTTGGAATACTTTGGAAACAGTGCCATATTCTAATATCACTCCTAAACTTCCACTTTTCGGGCCTTTGCCGGGCTTTCCCACGGTCCCACAAGCTTGATAACCCCATAGGGGCATGCCTGGACGCATACGCCGCAGCCGGCGCAGAGTTCGGAGTTGAAATCAAGGATGACGGCTTTGCCGTCCTTGACCTTGTAAATCTTCTCCTTGGTTACCGGATCTTCGGTAAAGAGCTCAAGAGCATCCACCGGACATGCCACCACGCAGTTATTGCAGCCTGTACATCGTTCCATATTGATGTGCAATGCAAATGCCATGGTATCACGCACCAGATCTGATCGATTAAAAATCGATATAAAAAGAAT